>JAINCL010000313.1:0-7597 GCA_036574145.1 Deferribacterales bacterium
CATGCTCCGGCAGTGGTACAGTAAGAAGAGATGTGGATAATTTAATACAACTTAATGGGGAAAGATTAAATGAGTTAGTAAAGACACAGTATAATTTATTAAAAAAAGGTTTAATCTACACTAAAAAATATGGGTATATTATATATGTAACCTGCAGTTTTTTAAAAGATGAGAATGAATATCTCGTAGAAAGATTTGCTGAAGAATTTAAAAATTCCGTAAGATTAATACCTTTAAGTGAAGTTCTCGATAGAAATATATTAAGATATTTACCCTCAAATTTATATTTTAAAACATCACCAAAAATAGCCGATATGGACAGCTTTTTTGGGGTAATTTTTCAGAAATTATAGACATAATGGGTTAGTAGGTGTGTAATGCCTACTAACCACTTTACATATTGAAAAATCATATTCCGGTTGCCATTAATTCGGTGATCAATTTTGAAAATCTGTTTATATCTTTAGGGGTTTGACCATTTAAGATGAGAGCAAGATTATATACCATTTCAGTATAGTCTTTTAATCTACTACTTTTCTGATCCACCTCAAAAAGTGCCTTCATTTTTGATATCACTGGATGGTCAAGGTTTATCTCCAATATCTTTTTAGATTGTGGGACAGGTTGTCCCATCGATTCGAAAAGTCTTCTCATATTTTCATCTAAATCAAACTCATCTCCCACTAAACAAGCTATAGAATCTGTCAATCTTATACCACCTCTTACATCATTTACATGATCTTTTAGATACTCTTTCATAAAATCCAATAATGTCTTATACTCTTTAGATTTTTCCTCCAATTGCTGTTTTGTAGTATCGTCAATTTTTAAATCACCTTTTAAAATCGATTTTAATCTCTTTTTATTATATTCGTAAAGGGAATTTATTAAAATATCGTCGAATTCTCCGGTGAAGAATATGACATCTATATCTTTGTTACGGAAATATTCAAGTTGAGGGATATTTTCTATCTCTTTTATATTTTTACCCGTCACAAAATAGATCTCTTCCTGATTCTCTTTCATATTTTCTATATATCTGTCTAAATCTATCTTTTCATCTTTATATTTTAATGTATTAAAAATTATTAGTGATGCTATCTCTTCTTTTCTTTCGAAATCTATATGTAATCCCTCTTTTAAAACATCTCCAAACTGTTCAAAAATTTTTTCATATTTTTTTCTGTCAATCTTCTTTAAATTCTTTAATGTGTCTAACACTTTCTTAGTTATATTTTTATTAATCTGGGTAATCTGACGGTTGTTTTGTAACATCTCCCTTGATACATTTAAAGGGAGATCAGCCGCATCCACAACACCTTTTATGAATCTTAAGTATTGGGGGACAAGCTCTTCACAATGGTCCATTATTTGTACCTTGTTTATATAAAGAGATGGTCCAAATTTACCACTTTTATAATAAATATCAAAAGGTTTTTTTTCGGGGATAAAAAGAAGAGCTGTGAATTCATTTGTCCCTTCAGCCTTATAATGGATTACTTCAAGTGGATCTGAAAAATCGTGGGCTATATGTTTGTAAAATTGATTATACTCATCCGGTTTTATTTCAGATTTACTTTTTAACCATAGTGCCTGCATCGAATTGATGGTTTCCTCTTTCCCATCTTTTTTTACTAAGACGATAGGATAGGATATAAAATCGGAATATTTTTTTATAATCTCTATAATTTTAAATTCTTCAAGATAATCTTTGTCATCATCTTTTATATGTAAAATAATATCTGTTCCGTGGTAATCTTTTTCAGCTTCTTCTACATAGAATACCCCATCGCCTTTTGAACTCCATTTATATGCTCTATCATCATCTATCCTTCTGGATATTACATCAATTTTATCAGAGACCATAAAAGCCGAATAAAATCCTACTCCAAATTGTCCTATCAGACTAATATCCCCGGTTTCTTTAACTTTTTTGATTGTATCTATAAATTCTTTGGTACCTGATTTGGCAATTGTACCTAAATTATCTATCAATTCATCTTTACTCATCCCTATACCATTATCGGAGATTATAAGGATCTTGTTATCAATGTCAGGTTTGATTTTTATTTTCCAGCCATCGGAAGGCTCCTTTAGTGTTGAGTCTGTTAATGTCATATATTTAGCTTTATCAATGGCATCAGAAGCATTGGAAATTAATTCCCTTAAAAAGATCTCTTTGTGGGAGTAAAGAGAGTTTATAACAAGATTGAGAAGCTCTTTAACTTCAGCTCTAAATTCAAAACTATTGGCAGACATATTACCTCCTATTTATGTTATATTTTTCCAGTAAGTTAAATTAGTGAATTTTAGAATTTTTTCAAGAATATAGTGAAGGAGATTAATATAAAGGTTGGGGTAGAGGGAGATTGGTTAATTGGTTAAGTAGTTGAGTGGTTAAGTGTAGTAGTGGTAAAAGGTTGCATGAATAGGACAATACTTTGGTATTTTATTTAAAAATAGATATTAACCGATTAACCAAACAACTACTCAACTACTTTACTACTTAACCACATTCTCCGGTAATATACCTCTTTCGAGGTAAAGTTTTATACTATCAATGCAGAGTTTTGCCATATTTTTTCTTGTATCTTCTGTGGCACTACCAATATGTGGTAAAAGGATTACATTTTTTAAATTAAATAGTTCTTTATTGATCTCAGGTTCGAATTCATAAACATCAAGGGCAGCAGCTCTTATAATACCGTTTTTTAAAGCATAAACAAGGTCATCTTCTTTGACTATTGGGCCTCTTCCGGCATTGACAAGTATAGTACCCCTTTTCATCTTCTTAAAAACTTCAATGGTGAATGTGTGCTTTGTTTCATCTGTTAATGGTGCAAGGATTACTACAAAATCTGAAGTTTCAACCAATTCATTGAAAGGTAGATATTTTGCACCAAGCAATATCTCAGCATCATATTTTCTGGTTCTACCAGTATAAACTATATCCATCTCAAAACCTTTACAACATCTCGCAAAAGCCTGACCTATCCTGCCAAAGCCATAAATACCGACTCGTCTTCCAAAAAGATCTGTGCCAAGAAAAAGGTTAGGTGTCCAACCTTTGAATCTACCTTCTCGTGTAAAGATATCAGCTTCAACAATTCTTCTGGCGGCAGATATCATTAGGGCAAATGCAAGTTCGGCAGTGGTTTCGGTAAGGACATGTGGTGTATTACAGACCACAATCCCTTTACTTTTAGCATATTCAATATCGATATTGTTAAATCCAACGGCATAGTTTGCTATAATCTTTAATTTCTTTGCTCTATCTATTAATTCTTTATCGATTTTATCTGACAACATCGAAATTAGTCCATCTGTATCTTCGATGTAATTTAATAACTCTTCTCTTGTTAAAGAGTCGTCTTTATCGTTATAAATAATCTCATAATCTTTAAAATCATCAACAAAATTGTAGGGTAATTTTTGAGTTATTAAGATCTTCATTTATAGTTTTTTCTCCTGAAAAGATCTGTTCTTTTGGAAATTATTCTATCTATAAAGAGGACACCATCAAGGTGGTCTATCTCATGCTGAATAAGTATAGCTTCAAAACCGGAAGTTTCGAATACTTTCTGTTCGCCATTTTCATCCAGAAATTGTACAATAATCTTTTCGGCTCTTGCAACATTGCCAGTATAATCTGGTACACTCATACATCCTTCCCTAAACTGTGTAAGCCCTTCCCATTTCAATATTTCAGGGTTAATCATTACTTGGGGTCCATGATGCTCAGTACATTTCTTATTTTTAGAAGGATCTATTACTATAACCCTTATTAATTCACCAATTTGAGGTGCAGCTATACCCACTGAGTGCCCAGAATCTTCTATAGTATCTTTTAGATCTCTAATCACAGATTTTACATAATCATCTATTACTTCTACTTCTTTAGAAATCTCTTTTAATAAAGGATTTGGATATGTTAATACTTCTCTAACAGCCATTTAAAACTCGTAAGTTTCAATATATTTTACACTAATATCAACCCCAACCTCTTTTGACAACGATTTAAGATCGTTAATCCAATTTTTATCTAAACCCTCTGGGGCAATTATTTCCATAATCATTATATATATAGGCTTATCCTCTTTACCAGCAACTTTTGTTTGTAAGTCTATTATATTTATACTTTTTTTTGCCAGATAATCTGTGACTTTATATACGATTCCAGCTTTGTCTGCCCCATAAACAGATATTGAATAGCTATCACCTTTTAAAGGATGGTAATTTCTATTTACCTTTTTGACGCTGATCTTCATATAGTTTAATTGGGAGAATATATCCTCTACTTCTTTAATATCTAAAGCCTCTTTTTTGCTCACAATAAGTATCATGGCAAACATACCCCGAAGGAGTGTGGAACTTGAATCTTCTATATTAAATCCATTTTCATATAGTATCTTTGTAACATCGGCAACAATCCCCGGTCTATCTTCGGCAACAAAAGTAATTGCGTAATAATTTTTATCCATATCTTTCCTCCATCGAGGTGTTACTTAGGAAGCTCTCAATTATTTTATTCGGATCAATATTATATTTTTTACTATCCAATGCGGTTAATATAGTTTTATAATATTTTTTTGTCAATAAGTTATATTCTTTTAGATCGAAGAGGTATGGAGTAACAGGTTTCTGATTTTTATCAGTAACTACAATAACAAGAGGGAACTGTGGGTCTTGATGGTTTTCTTTGAAAACAACTGCCAATTCTCCTGTGTCAAGTAGTACCAGTGTACCTGATGGGTACCCACCCAAAGCTTCTACAAAAAATCTTATTATTATATTGTTAAACTGTAGTCCAGCACTTCTAAGCATTTCTGCTATGGCTTGAGGTGCTGGTGTTTTACTTCTATATACTTTATCACTGGTCAAAGCATCATATACATCAGATACTGCGGTAATTTTTGCCAATTTTGGTATCTGCATATCTTTTAAATTAAAAGGGTACCCAGAACCATCGGCTTTTTCATGGTGATATGTTACACAGTCAATTACACCTTTAGGGAATCTACCTTTCAATATTTCAGCACCGTAGATTGGATGTTTCTTTATTATTTTATACTCCTCCTCAGTCAGCTTTCCAGGCTTGTTTAATATCTCCTTTGGGATTTTTGTTTTACCTATGTCATGTAATAGTCCACCTACGCCAGCCAATTTCATCTCTTCGATATCCATACCGATTTTTCTTGCCGATACCATGTTTAAAATGGCTACGTTGGTGGCATGGCTTATCTCATAATCATCATTATTTTTTATCCTTGTTATGCTTGCAATTAAATTAGGTTTTTTGAAGCATTCATCCAACAGCTGTTCAATAATGATACAGAAGTCCTCGTAAAAGATCTCTTTGCCATTTCTTACATCGTTGATCATTTCAGATACAATCTCTAGTGTTGTTTGATGTAGCCTTTGGGTTTTTCTAACCTCCTCAATGCTGGCTGCATGTTTTTCTATATTGTTATCTACAATCTTATTTTCTTCATCTTCAAAACTTAAATCCAACGATTCTGAATCTAAAGCATTTATAAAAATATGCTTTACACCATAATTTTTTAAAATTTTTACCAAATCAAGATTTTCTATAGGATTACCAAAAAAAGGTAATTTTAGCCACTCTTTATCGGTTCTAAGAATTACCATCCCGGGTTTTATTTCATCAACACTAATTTCTTTTACCATAACCCCCTCAGTTATCCTTGACATTAATTGCTTATGTATTATTATAATATAAAAATATAAAAAATCAAAGGGAAATTATGTTTGATCTTTTTACTGATAAGACGAGAAGAGCTATACTATATTCGAGAGATGAAGCTGAAAGGTTGTCAAACTCCATAATAGATACAGAGCATCTATTACTTGGAGTTTTAAGGGAAAGGCAGGGGAAGATACATGATCTGCTTATCTCCCACGGAATAGACCCAGATATGTTGATTGAAGATACAAGGAAATATGCATCTAAAAATAGCTCGGGTAATTTTATTAAAGGTAGTATGCCGTTTAGTATTTATTCAAAAAGAGTTATGGAGTATGCACTGGAGGAGGCTCAACTACTTGGGGAAAAATATGTACAGCCGGAGCATATCCTATTAGGACTTGTGAAAGAAAAAAATGGTAAGGCTTATCAGATACTTTCAAAATATGGGTTTGACCTTATTTCGTTAAGGGAAGAGATTCAATCGATGAAGACTGAATCCACACAAACAAAATCTCCTACTCCAAATGTAGATAACTTTTGTGTGGATCTCACAAAAATGGCATATGAGAATAAAATAGATCCTGTATTGAGAAGGGATGATGAGATAGATAGGCTTATTCAAATCCTATCAAGAAGAACGAAAAATAATGCGATATTAATCGGTGAGCCTGGTGTTGGAAAGACAGCTATTGTGGAAGGGCTTGCATTGAGAATCGCAAACAATGAAGTTCCTTTATCCATAAGAAATAAGAGAATTGTTTCTTTAAATTTGGGTAATTTAGTGGCAGGGACGAAATATAGAGGTCAGTTTGAAGAAAGAATTCAGAATTTATTAAAGGAGATAGAAAACGCCAATAATATAATACTGTTTATAGATGAGATACATACAATTATAGGCGCTGGATCTGCTGAAGGTTCTCTTGATGCCTCCAATATGCTCAAACCTTCCCTTACTAAAGGGGGATTTCAGTGTATAGGAGCAACGACATTGACTGAGTATAGAAAATATTTTGAGAAAGATGCGGCTCTCGATAGAAGATTTCAACCGATTCATATAGATCCTCCCGATCAGGAAACAACCATCGAAATTTTAAATGGTATAAAAAAGCGGTATGAGGAGTTTCATAGGGTAATAATTAGTGATGATATAATAAGAAAGATTGTATATCTCACAGATCGATATATAACAGATAGATATCAGCCAGATAAATCGATCGATGTCCTTGATGAGGCTTCCTCTAAAGTAAAACTGAAGAAAGAAGCTTATCCAGAGGAATTAAAGGATATTAAAGACCAACTAAGTAGATTAATCATGAAAAAAAAGGAGTTTTTGGCAGCAGGCAATCTTAAAAAAGTACAATCTCTAACTGGGGAAATAGAATCTTTAGGTGAGCTTTATCATCGAAGATATAATGAGTGGCTTCAACAAGCTAAAAATAGCTATTTAGAAGTAACAGAGGATGATATCCTCGAAGTTGTTGCAAACAGTTCAAGGGTTGATATTGTTAATATAAAAGAGAGTGACCTTGAAAAAATCAAAAATCTTGATTCTAAGCTTAAGATGTCGATCATCGGTCAGGATGAAGCAGTAAATCTGATTGCTAATACTATTAAAAGGAGCTATACAGGCTTATCCAATCCAAAAAAACCTCTTGGAAGTTTTATATTTCTTGGACCAACAGGTGTAGGTAAGACGGAATTAGCAAAACAGCTTGCCAAACATCTTTTTGGCAGTGAAGATTTTATTATCAGGGTTGATATGAGTGAGTTTATGGAAAAGTTCAATGTAACAAAACTTTTCGGCTCACCCCCAGGTTATGTAGGATATGATGATGGTGGTAAACTTACACAACAGATACGACAGAAACCTTACAGTGTTGTTTTGTTTGA
>JAINCL010000314.1:0-3752 GCA_036574145.1 Deferribacterales bacterium
TATAAAAAACTGTTTATTATAATATGCCCCTGCTGGAATTATCCCCATCCCTGAATATTTTAGAGTGTTACTTATTAATTTAATGTTATCTATATAAATATAAACCGATTTATTAGAACCTTTAGCCATTTCCAACAGATGCCCACCCAATCCAAATCCTGTAATATCTGTGCAAGCTGATACATCATATCTCCTTAGAAGTTTGGAAGCCTCATAATTACTTTTTAGCATTATTTCATTTACATTTTTTATATCATATTCTGTGGCTATTTCACCTTTTACAGCTGTAGATAAGATACCTATCCCCAGAGGTTTGGTATAAATCAGCTTATCCCCTACCCTTAAGCCGACATTTTTAAAAATTTTACCATCTTTAATAATCCCAGTTATGGCAAATCCCAGTTTTACCTCTGAATCATCTACCGTATGCCCCCCAATCAATGAACAATTTACTTTTTTAAACTCTTCACAAGCGCCTTGCATCATAGTTGAAATGATAGATTCATCAATATCGCAATTATACATCAAAATTGAAAGTGCAGTGAGAGGTTCTCCCCCCATTGCATATATATCACTTAATGAATTTATAGCAGAAATTCTACCAAACGTAAAAGGGTCATCACAGACAGGAGTTATAAAATCCACAGTTTGAACGATATATTTATCTTCATCCAATTTGAACACACCTGCATCGTCAGATGTTTCGAAACTCACCAATACCCTTTCATCTCTAAAAATGTCTAATCCGCTTAGTGCCTTATTTAAGCCCTCCGGGCTTATTTTAGCGGCTCACCCAGCGGCTTTTGCTAGATGTGTAAGCTTCACCATTATAATCTAACCACCTTATCAGCTTCAAATATCCTTTTTGCCACTGTATAGGCATCTGTAATTGTACCCACTTTTAATTTATCTGTTAGCTTAAAATATTCAAGGCAGGTACCACAGTTTAGAATCTCTACATTAAAGTTTATCGATAAATTAATTAATATCTGAATAGCTTCTTCGTTTAAAGTTGTCAATTTGACACCTGTATTTACAAATATAATCGTCTTAGGTTTTACATCCATCTCTTTTATGTTATTTAGAAATCCTTTCATCAATAATTTTCCAAGTTCGATATCTTCATATCCTATAGTTTCAGAGGATATAAAAATAACTATATTGTTATCTAATGTATTAGTTTTGCCAGATTCTGCAGTTATATTACAATTATAACCTTTTACAACGTCGATGTAGAAAAGATTATCCTGTTCTTTAACCTCAAAATAGACACCTTGTGATTCCAAAAATTTCGTAACATTTGTTTTAGAAATCTCACTATCCAAAACGACTTGAAATGTTCCTTCAGGGATAGATTCTAAAGCTTTTTTAGTCATTATCACAGGTGTTGGGCATGGCTTTCCCCTTGCATCAACAATCATACTAACCTCCAATACAAAAAAGGGGAGTTTATATCCCCATATACTATTTTCTTAAATCTTTACAACCTTGATATATTATATTGAAAAGGTCTTCAATATTTTCCACTTCCATACATGAAAAAGCTATTCTCAAATCTGTTTTATTAACAGAAATTGTTCCAACACCATATTTATCAAGAAGATGAACTCTTAAAGCCTCAGCCTCAACATTTTTCAGTTTCAAGCACATAAAATAGCCAGAGTTAAATGGATAGTATACAAATTCATCATCATATTTACCACTATTGAGTACCTCTTTAACCTTATTAGCTCTTGCTTTCATTATATTATATTTTTCCTGTTTCTGTTTCCAGAAATCTGGATGATTTAATCCGTATAATACAAAGGTCTGGGAAGGCATAGGGCAATTGGATATAGTACCCCTTATTATACCTGCAACCTTTTTCTCAAGTGCAGTTAATAAGCCAGCTTGTTCTTTATTATCTGTACAACCGAATGTTATAAAACCTGTCCTAAATCCCCAAACATACTCCTCCTTTGTGGCACCATCGAGTTTGATCCCCAAAAGATTTTTTGATCTATTGATTATCTGACCAAATAGAGATTCTTTCATAGTATCTTCGAAAAATAATCCAAAATATGCATCATCTGTTACAACAACTAATTTTATTCCACCTTCAGCAAGAGCAACAAGGCCATCAGCCATCTTTTTACCTTCTTCTACTGTTGGCATATAACCTGATGGGTTGTTTGGAAAATTAAGTATTAATACAACCTTACCTTTCTTTTCGCCAACTTCTTTGATTTTACTTAACATTGCATCTACATCAAATCCACCATCTTTAAAAGTATTAAATGTAACAAGTTCCCCTCCCCTTCTTGTGCAGAAAGTTAATCTGTAATTTCCCCAGAACATATCTGGCATAACAACATAATCACCTGTATCTACAAACATGTCTGCTACAATACTAAGACCATGGGTAAGAGCATTTGTTACTATGGGTGTACCAAAAAATTTACCTTTCATTGAAGGGTTTTCTTCCAGCTGCTTTTCTCTCCATTTTTTTCTTAAGTCTGGTCTTCCTGTAGCTGGTGCATAAGGGAAGATGTCGGCTGGTTTAAAAGTTTTTAACGGTTCATAGATACAATCAAGATACATAGGTCCACCATTTTCTGTGGCTATACCTATTGTAGCATTATACTTATAAGCTTTTTCCTTAGCTTCTGAAGATTGGGTTAAGATACCTTTTGGGAAAAATAGGTTTTTCCCTAAATCTGATAACATTTCTAATACTGCTGGGTTTTCTGAAGCTATGATATCATTTAATTCTTTGGCTAATGGATTCATATCTCATCTCCTACCTTTTTTTAATATATTAGAATAAAATAATTATTAATGCAATATTTTATTGCATTTTTTTAAATATCATGTATAATGTAAATGGTATAAAACATTTTTATAAAATTAACAGGAGGAAAAGATGCCAAATCCACTCATGAGAGCGCTTAAAACAGCATATGAAGCAGAAAAAGAGGGGTTAAGAGCTTATTTAATATACGCTAAAGAAACAAGGGTTGCTACTGGTAAGAATATGTTTATTCAACTTGCACTTGATGAAGTTGATCATATGGAGCTTATTGAAAAATTCATAGAGAAAACAATGGCTGGTCAAGCGATAGAGCAAGTTAATATACCTAAAGCCAGAATATCTAAATTCATGCCCAACAGAAAAGACTTAAATCTTAAAGCTGTTGATAAAGCAGGTATAGGTGATGAAGAGGCATTAAAAGTTGCTCTTGCCCATGAAGAAAAAGCTATGAATTTCTACCAGGAAGAAGCAGAAAAAGCAACAGATTCAAAAGTAAAAGAGTTTTTCTTAAAATTAGCTGATGTTGAAAAGAAGCACTATGAAATCATTAAGGCTGAAATAGATTTCATTAGTCAAGATGGATTCTGGTTTGATACTCAAGAATTTACAGTAGAAGATCTTTAAATTATAAAGCCTGTCCATCAGACAGGCTTTTTTTTATATATTTAAGTAGTTTTAAGATATTGGGTAGAAGCATAGGAGTGGTTTTTCTATATATAATATATTTTTCTCCATATTTATTAATAAGTTTTCTTTCTTCATTATAAGCACCTACAATAAAGTAGATTGTAAAAATAATATTTAATATAATGTCCTTTAAATAACGTGGTCTAAACCATATTAAAATTAATGCAGCAAAATAGTAAGGATGTCTAACTAATCCTAAAATCCCATCTGTTTTTAATTCTAAAGATTCAGTGAAATTGTTTTTTCTATTTATTATCTGTTTTATTCCTAAAAA
>JAINCL010000315.1:0-2149 GCA_036574145.1 Deferribacterales bacterium
ATTATAACCCCAAATGACCTCTAAAGACCTCTTCTGCAGCTTTTACACCAGCACCCAAATCTATATCCAAACCAAACTGTTTGAATCCCATCTCAAGTGAACTAAGTGCTATAATCGTATCAAAAAAATCATGATAGCCCAGATGTGATACCCTCAAAATTTTACCCTTAAGATGGTCCTGTCCACCAGCAAAAGTTATCCCAGCTTTCTCCCTCATAGCCTTTACAAACTTACCACCATCAAAACCATCAGGCAATAATATACCTGTTGCTGAATTTGATGGTATATCTTTGGCAAGAAGCTCGAATCCAAGAGCCTGCAATCCTCTTCTTGTGGCTTCTGCACAAAGAGCATGACGTTTATAAATATTATTTAAACCTTCCTTATTCATAATATCCAAAACAGATTTTAATCCTATTATAAGGCTAACTGCCGGAGTCCAGGAGGTTGTATTATCTTGCTGAGATTTTCTCTCTTTTTTCAAACTTAAGTAAAACTTAGGGATCTTAGATCTTTCAGTGAATCTCCAAGCTTTATCTGATAGAGCAATAAGAGCAAGTCCCGGTGGTAGCATCAAAGCTTTCTGTGAACCAGTAATCAGAACATCAATCCCCCATTCATCCATCTTAGTCTCATATACACCTACGGAAGTTATCCCATCAACTATCAACAATGTTTCATCTCTAATTGATACTATTTTACCAATCTCCTCAATGGGGTGATATGCCGTTGTAGATGTCTCACTTGCCTGTAAAAGCACAGCCCTTATCTCAGGATGGGCAATCAATTTTGCTTCAACCTGTTCAGGTCTAACAGACCTACCCCACTCAAGATCGATCGTAACAACTTCCAACCCATAGGCAGTAGAGATTTCTGCCCACCTTTTACCAAATTTACCAGCGTTGACCACCAATACCTTATCCCCAACATTTAATGTATTGATTATGGCGGCCTCCATGGCAGCTGTACCACTACCAGCAAGCATCAATATATCCTGTTTTGTTCCAAAAATCGGTTTTAGACCTTCCCTTACTTCAGCAAAAATATTTGAAAATTCCGATGTTCTATGATGTATAATCGGCATAGCCATATCCAATAACACCCTCTCAGGCACAGGTGTTGGTCCAGGAGATAAAAGATACTTCTTTAACATATCCACCTCTCATATAATTTTACATTCTATTATAACCTCTATTTCAGATTAATTTCAATAAAAATATTCGTCGAATTACAATAAAATATTTTTCTAATCTAATCATCATCACTACCTATAATTTCAAAGACCTCCAATAAACATAATACTTTAAAAAGTCTATAAACGACTAAAAAATAATATTAATTATATAAACTCATTCAATAAAACACTTGTATAAAACTATATTTTATTATATTAAACTTATAAGAGGTGAGCATGAACAAACTACTAAGTAAATTTAATTTTACCGCCAGGAAGATAGAAACTTTAGAACGCGCCCACAAGATGTCAGTACCAGCTGCAATAGCAACTATTTTAGTAGGTATCTATTCCACTATATATGCCTTAATCTTTTTTAAGGAGTTACTATTCCTCGGTGTTTTAGATCTGGTACTATGGGGTGTTTTAGGTGTGGGTATATACAAGAATTCCCGAGTAGCAGTCATTAATACCTTCATAATGTATATACTTGGTGGAGCTTTATTTAGACTAACCCCTTTATGGCATAATAATATTTTTGCCATTATCTACGTTATACTATTACTTTTTGCTCTTAGAGGAACATTTGCATATAACAAACTATTAAAAGAGATAGACAAAACTGAAACAGATAAAAAATAGGGCTACCATGTAGTGGATAGCCCTTTATTCAATAATTAACAGTTACTCAAAGCCTGTTTACTTTTTTTGTTACTTATATAAATATATGTAGTTAAAATACCAAATATAACAAAGCCAATATAATTACTGATCTTTTCAGGCCATATCATTAAAACACCGGCGATTGCATATAACACCCTTTCCAACCAATTAATCGGTCTTAAAAAATACCCTTCAAAGAATATTGCAAGTATTAATAATCCAACTGCAGCATATGCTACCAGAGCCACGGGAGGAGTAACATTTGCATCTTGAGAATACCAGAATATAAGTAGATGGGCAGACAATAATGCA
>JAINCL010000316.1:0-6406 GCA_036574145.1 Deferribacterales bacterium
TCTAAAATTAAATACCCCATTATTAAAAGAGTTCAGTTTTTCAGTTATTAAAGGTGATTTTATAAAAAAACTTGCTTTAATTGGAGATAAATTTGATATAATTTTTTTAGATCCACCCTATCAAAAATACAGCTTAAACTTAATGTTGGAAGCAATATATAATTCTGATATTATGTCTGATGAAGGGGTGCTTATTATTGAAGAATCGAAAAAGATTATAATACCTGCTGAACATCCATTGAAACTTATAGATAAACGAATATATGGAGACACTTCTCTATTGTTTTTTAAGAAAAATTAAGTTAAATTTTAAAAAAAAGGAAACTTGTTATGTTTAAAAAGATTTTTATAATTATAATCTGTTTTTTTATATTGCCATTAAATACTTTTGCAGATGAATTTATCGACAATTTAACACGTATTTTGTACGAAAAACATTATGTTCCAATGGAATTTTCACAGAAAATACTTTACTCTTTAAATATTGATAACAAAACCATCGAAAAAATTACAGCCCCCAAAGAAGCTCTGAACTGGGGACGATATAAAAATATCTTTATTACAGATGAACGTTTAAAAAGAGCGGTTGATTTTTTAAAAGAACATTTCCTACTACTGGATCAAGTAGAAAGTGAGTTAAAAGTTGATAAAACAGTAATAGTGGCAATAATAGCCATTGAATCGAATTTCGGTTTATATAGACCTGTACATTATGTAGGTGATGCATTATTTACACTTGCAAAAGAATACCCACCAAGATCACCTTTTTTCACAAGAGAATTGATAAGCTATGTTCTTTTGAGATACCTCGATAAGACATATGATGATAATTCCATAAAAGGTTCCTATGCAGGTGCCATCGGATTACCCCAATTTATGCCCTCAAGCATTCTAAATTACGCTGTTGATTATGATAACGACTGTCGAATAGACCTATTAAACAATTGGGGCGATGTATTTGCCAGCATAGCTAACTATTTAAATAAAAATGGGTGGCAATATAAAGAAGAGGTAGCAGAACAGGTAAAAAAAGAACATTATATGATAGTTGAAAATGTATCACCTAACAATTTAGATATCAATCTTTTGGTTCAAAACGGCTACAATATCCCGAAATCTAAAAAAATCGATACAAAAAAATTCTATCTAAATGATAATGAATATGAATTATGGCTAACCTATAAAAATTTCGATGTTATAAAAAGTTACAATAAAAGTGATAATTATGCATTAACTGCATATTTAATAAAAAAATTCATTGAAGATAAAAAGGAGTAAAAAAATGTATAAGTCTAAATTATTTTTTAAAAATGGACAAGAAAAAATTGCTATAATCGGTCTTGGATATGTAGGGTTACCACTTGCTGTAGCTTTTGACACAAAATACAATGTAATAGGTTTTGATATCAACAAAAAGAGAATTGAAGAGCTAAAAAATTGTTTCGATAGAACAAAAGAGATAGAAACCGACATCCTAAAAAGATCGAACATATTTTTCACCGATGATCCATCAAAGATATCGGAAGCTAAAGTGATTATTGTAACTGTTCCAACACCTGTGGATCAGTATAATATCCCAGATTTAACCCCTGTAATTTCAGCATCTAAAACAGTCGGAAGATATATGTCTAAAGGGTCTATTGTTGTATATGAATCAACAGTTTATCCCGGTTTAACAGAAGAGGAATGTGTCCCTATACTTGAAACTGAAAGTGGACTTAAATGGAAAATAGATTTTAATGTTGGATATTCTCCTGAAAGGGTAAATCCTGGTGATAAACTTCATACAGTGGATAAAATAAAGAAGATAGTGGCAGGTGATACAAACAATACCCTTAATTTCCTTACCGAGCTTTATGGAAATATCATAACTGCTGGAATACATAAAGCTTCTTCGATTAAAGTTGCCGAAGCAGCAAAGGTTATCGAAAATACCCAGAGGGATATTAATATAGCTCTTATGAACGAGTTGGCATTAATATTCGATAAAATGGGTATTAACACCTTAGACGTGCTTGAAGCAGCTGCAACTAAATGGAATTTTCTTAGGTTTGAGCCCGGTTTGGTTGGGGGGCACTGTATCGGAGTAGATCCTTATTACCTAACCTTTAAAGCACAGGCTATAGGGTATCACCCTGAGGTTATATTGGCTGGAAGAAGGATAAACGATTATATTGGTAAATTTATTGCTGAAAAAACGGTAAAAACTTTAATAAAAGCAGGAAAAACTGTGAAAAACTCCAAAGTATTAATACTTGGTTTAACATTTAAAGAAAACATAAGCGATATCAGAAATACAAAAGTTATCGATATTGTAAATGAATTAAATGAGTATGGGGTGGATACTTTTATTTATGACCCAAAAGCATATAAAGATGAAGTATATCATGAGTACAAATTAACACTTATGGACACAATTGAGGAAAATAAACCTTATGATGCAGTTATAATTGCTGTAAAACACAAAGAATTTATAGACTACGGATTTGAAAAGATAGTAAAATTAATGGATAAACCTATTGTAATTGATGTTAAAGGTTTATTTGCCAATATTGAAAAAAAAGATTGTGTATATTGGGCATTATAAACAATGATAAATATTTATAATAACAACAATAAGTTAGAAATTATCATCCTTTTTATAAAATAAATGTTTGTTTTTTTGTTGACAAATTATAGTTTTTGGTATATAAGGCTTGTCTCGAAGATGCCCAGGTAGCTCAGTCGGCAGAGCAGTGGACTGAAAATCCACGTGTCGGTGGTTCGATTCCGCCCCTGGGCACCATCTTTTTGGGGCGTCGCCAAGCTGGTAAGGCAGCGGGTTTTGGTCCCGCCATTCGGGGGTTCGAATCCTCCCGCCCCAGCTATTACAATTCCTATGAATTAAAAAGATTTCTAATTCCAATAATTATCAAATGACTCGCCACCGATGCAACAAACAGTCCCGTTATTTTACTTAGTATAGCAATACCTTTACTACCAATAACCTTTTCAATCTTTACAGCAATGCTTAACATATAACCTAATAGTAAGGATGCAAGAATCATAGCTCCAGTAGCAATTAGCTTCTCATTTATAGTGATCATTTCACCAGACAAAACAAGCAACATCCCTATAGTTCCAGGACCAACAGTAACAGGTATTGCAAGTGGAACAACAGCAACATCACTGCTATCATTCATCTGTTCCCCTATATCCCCTTTAACAATAGCAACTGCTGACAAAAATAGTAATGCTCCAGCACCAATTCTAAATGCATCAATCGTAACACCAAATAACTTAAAGATATATTCCCCTAGATAAAACATAGATAGATTAAGAATCATTACTGAGATCCCTACCTTCAAAGCTAACCTTTTCCTCTGTTTATCTTCAAGATTTTTACTCATAACAAGAAAAACAGACATAACAAAAAAAGGAGTTAAAATTAAGAATATCTTTAAAAATAACTGCACGAATAAAGCCATTTCATTCTCCCTATTACTTTAATAAGTTAAGACATATGAAAAAAGAGCGATATTTAAAAAAATACCGCTCTTAAAAAATATTATTATAAAATACCAACTATTCTTCAGTATTGTTCTCTTTTTCTGTTTTTTCAGGCTTTGGGATTAATACCTTTCTTGAGATCTTATGTCTTCCCCTATCATCTTTACCAAGATATTTTACCTCTATTTTATCACCCACTTTTAGATGTTTTGATAGATCATCGGTTTTTTCATGGCTGTATTGAGATACATGCAATAATGCTTCAACACCTGGAGCTAACTCAAGAAAAGCACCATAATCCATCAACCTTTTAACTTTTCCGATATAACTCTTGTCAACAACAAGATCACCTGTTATAGCTTCCACCATACCAATGGCTTTATCTATAGATGCTTTATCATTAGCGAAAATATTAACAAAACCCTCATCCATAATATCTATTGAAACACCTGTCTCCTCAATAATCCCCTTTATGGTCTTACCAGCAGGTCCAATAAGAAGACCGATCTTTTCAGGATTAATATTAATAGAAACAAACCTTGGTGCATATGGAGACATTTCTGGCTTAGGACTTGGCATAACGGTTAGCATTTTATCCAAAATATGCAACCTACCAATTTTAGCAGCAGCCAAAGCCTCCCTAACAAGATCCATTTTTAAACCTTCAATCTTGATATCCATTTGAAGAGCTGTTATCCCAGTCTTGGTGCCAGCAACTTTAAAATCCATATCACCAAGATGATCCTCTATCCCCATAATATCACTTAAAATAGCATATTTACCATCTTCATAGATAAGACCCATAGCAATACCAGCAACAACATCTTTAACTGGAATACCAGCATCCATAAGAGATAAACAACCACCACAAACAGTTGCCATAGAAGAAGAACCGTTAGATTCCAGTATTTCAGATACTACTCTTATGGTATATGGGAATTCAGATTCATCAGGAACAATATAACTAATGGCACGCTCAGCAAGAGCTCCATGACCTATTTCTCTTCTTCCTGGAGCACCCATTCTACCAACTTCCCCTACAGAAAATGGTGGAAAATTGTAGTGGAGCATGAACCTCTTAGAAGATAATCCTTCAATATCATCAACCATCTGGCTGTCCATCTTAGTTCCAAGAGTAGTGGATACCAATGCCTGGGTTTCTCCCCTTGTAAAAAGAGCTGAACCATGAGCCCTCGGTAAAACAGATACCTCTATGTCTATAGGTCTAATCTCATCATACTTCCTGCCATCTACCCTTATCTTTGAATTTAGAGTAATCTCTCTAAATATCTTTCTTTCAACCTCATGGTAAGCTTCTGAATAAAGCTTTTCATTTTCATCAAAAGCCTCACCAAGTTCTGCACTTAGCTTTTCAAGATATTCCTGTTTTACCCTTTCAATTGCAGCATATTTCTCTTTTTTACCGGGAGTCATAACAGCATCAAAGAGAGATTGTTTACAATCGTTGTAAACCTTATCTAAAATCTCCTTGGGTACAGAGAAATCTTTATACTCAGATTTTGGAAGTCCTATCTCTTCCCTCATCTTTTTCTGAAGAGCTACAAGCTGTTTTATAGCATTATGACCTATTTCAAAGGCTTCAACAACCTCTTCCTCTGAAACATTTTTCATTCCAGCTTCCACCATAACTATTGCGTCATCTGTTCCAGCCAGAACAATGTTCATAGTTAGATCATCAAAAGTAGATACATCAGGATTAATGACATACTCACCGTTTAACTTACCGATTCTAACAGCTCCAACAGGTCCATTAAATGGGATATCAGATATCATCAGAGCAGCACTTGCTGCATTAATAGCAATTATATCTGATGCATTCTTCCCATCACTGGAAACTACGGTTGCAACTATCTGAACCTCATTTCTGAATCCATCAGGAAATATAGGTCTTAAAGGTCTATCTATTAATCTTGCAACCAACGTTTCCCTATCAGACGGTTTACTTTCCCTTTTCAAAAATCCACCTGGGATCTTCCCTACAGAATAAAATTTCTCAATGTAATTGACTGTTAATGGGAAAAAGTCTATATCATCTGGTACTTTTTTACTCATTACTGCCGTCAATAAGACAACTGTTCCACCCTGTTTTGCCCATATACTACCATTAGTCTGCTTGGCTATCCATCCTGTTTCAAGTATGATAGGCTCAGCATTTTCGCTGAGCCTTATTTCGTAAGACTTAATATCTTTTTCCATTCATTACTTCCTTATACCAAGTCTTTGAATCAACTGCTGATACCTGTTAAAATCTTTTCTTCTTAGGTAATCAAGCAGTTTTCTTCTTTTACTTACAAGCATTAATAACCCCTTCCTTGAATGATGATCCTTAGCATGGGTCTTAAAATGCTCAGTAAGCCTGTTGATCCTCTCCGTGAGAATCGCAACCTGAACCTCAGGTGAACCAGTGTCCTGCTCTTTAAGCTGGAACTTCTCAATTAACTCTTGTTTAACTGCTTTTTCTAATGCCATTACACACCTCCGAATTTTATACTATATTAAATTTTTTTATTTTTTACAACTATTTTTTGCATAATTTTAACCCATTTTAAAAGCTTCATTTTTGAAAACTCTTATATTTTTAAAAGGTATTGCAGAAGTTTGTTTAGATGCTATTGCCAAAATTTCTCCAGAAACTGATGTTATAAAAACCATGTCTGTAGTTTCATCAGGGATAAATTTATAGTTGAATTTTTTTAAATTAACACCATTTCTAACTAAATATTCATACCCTTCCTTTACAATCACCCTACTCCACTTTAAGACTTCATTAACAGGTAATATAAAGCTGTAATTGTTCCTATCAACCAAACATTTAATATCATCCAGCTTTAAAGCATTTTTTATGTCAAAATCACCTGATCTTACCCTTACCAGTGAACTCATAACTGCAAATGTC
>JAINCL010000317.1:0-2423 GCA_036574145.1 Deferribacterales bacterium
GTAGTTTAACTGCATCTGCCCCAGACTCTTTGATGGCATGAATAGTCTCTTTGGCAAGATTCAAATCCTGATTATGGTTAGCAGATAGTTCGGCTATAATAAATACTTTATTCGAACTTTTCATTCAAATATTCCTCCTTTGTAATACTATAAATCAAAACATTAATGAAAAAATCTTTTCTTTTGATATAATTTCTCAATTTCCCCTCAAACTTAAAATTATTTTTTTCATAAAATTCTATTGCTTTATGATTACTTTCTAAAACTTCAAGCCTTAAAACATCAAAACCAAACTTATCAAAAACAATGTATTTCAAACATCTTATTAATTTTTTCCCATAGCCTTTTAGGGTAGGATCAGAGTATATTCCCAATTTACACCTACTATGTTCAAAATTTATTTCA
This sequence comes from Deferribacterales bacterium, assembly GCA_036574145.1. Taxonomy (GTDB): domain Bacteria; phylum Chrysiogenota; class Deferribacteres; order Deferribacterales; family Calditerrivibrionaceae; genus Calditerrivibrio. The sequence goes on from JAINCL010000317.1 coordinate 406, forward strand.
GTAATATTAACTGCACCTATCAAAGAGTCTTTATCATAAACTGCCCAATATAATTTATCTGTAGAATAGTTCAAAGATTCCAAAAATTTTAAATGTTCTTCGAACAATATTTCTTTATCATTGTACATATTAGCTCTTATCACAGGATGATTACGAATACTCAGGATCTTCTTATGTTCATTTAAATCTTCAATATCTGTAAACAGTATATATCTTAAATCTTCAAATTTAAAATCACGAAGTTCGTTTTTAATAACAGTATAAAGCCTCATAATAAACTATTTTATCTTATATTTATATATAAAAATAAAAGTTACTATACTATCGTAATGGTATTTAGATGTTAGCTTCCCTTCTCTTCTTGCTTCTTCCCAGACATTTTGAAACTCTTCTACCATTTTATTCTCCTAAAATTCTTCAAATTTTTTGAAACCTTTTTTTATATAAAATTCAATAACATACTTTTGATTTTCACTTATTTTTAAAACATACGTTTCTATACCAAGTTTATACAACTCATGCAAAGTCTGACCACCTGCAGAAATAGCTAAATCTGCCTTCTGCATAACCTCTGCCAATCGATAAGAATTACAATATCCTGTAAACTCCGCATTTACTCCATCTATCGGCTCACTTATTATTGTTATCTTTTTATCACTATCGATCTTATTTACAATATATTTTATCAGATCTTTTGGTGGATTTCCACCCAAAGTTATTAAAATATTTTTTTTGTCATTAGTTCCTCTTTTTTCTTTGATATACCAAAAAGCTTTCCTTAAAAATATATAATCTTCACCCATCAATACCTTATTATATCCACTATAAAAATCATGTTCAACCACAGGATTTAGAATATAGCCAACATCATACTTTAATCTACCGTAATCATCATAAATAATTAATTTCTCACTCTTATCGGATATTCTTCTATAAAAATTCAGATCTGCAAAATATGAATCCACGAATACGAGAGCATCTTTATCAATCAGATCAAAAATATCTTCCTGTAACCAATCATTTAATATATATTTTTCCCCCTCAAGAAAAAGATTGTTTATATCACTACCTCTCACCATAAGGATCGGCTCAATTCCAAATTCTTTCAGGTAGTGTATCAAACCAAGATTCCTTGTTATATGACCATATCCGATACCTTTGCCCCCTTCTGTTAAAATTAGCACCTTACTTAATCTACCTTTATCAAAAGGAAATACCCAACCTTTTTTCATATAACTATTTACTTCCTTTTATTTCCCTTATAATTTTCCCAAGATATTCAGCCGCATTTTCCATATCCTGTAATTTCAACAATTTTAAACCTTCCATCAACTCATCTTCCAAACTATGATATGACCTTTTCTGAACCACTTTCAGATTTATCAGTTTCAACCAGGGTTTATTCTTAAAAAGATTGACAATCTCTTTTACGTCAAAAAAATTATCTTTCTCATATAGATAATCATACACCGATGCAAGCAGAGCATAATCTTCAATGGTATCCAAAGTAATCCTGATATCTTCACCTTTCTCAGACTCTTCTGCCAAAAGATCGGATAATTTAAATCCTTTAGTACCATAGATATATGGACAAACATGCTCTCTGTCATATTTAGATAAAGCTTCTTTGTAGGCTTTTTCCAACACTTCAAAGCTAATAACCTCAAAATCCAAACCATGTGGGAAACTCCTCACTCTACAGTTTGATGTATAATCTGCCCCATCGTCTATATGCATTTTTACCCCTCTATCAACAACATCTGGATCAATACAAGGACAATCGCTGGTGATTCTAACTATTATATCAGAGGATATCTCTTTAGCAGCAAAATAGTAACGTGATAAAACATCCTCTTTGCTGCCCCTAAACCAACGAACACTTTCATAATCTGCAATTTTTATAATCCTTTCATCTTCAGACTCGGTGGTAGTGGCAATAACTATAGTATCTATAAATTTCGATCTCTTCAATCTTCTAATGACCTGTTGTAATACAGTAATATCTGAACCGTATGGCA
>JAINCL010000037.1:0-2294 GCA_036574145.1 Deferribacterales bacterium
AAACGGTTGCCCTTGATCTTGTGGAAGCTGAGTTTATAAGGGAAGTTGAACCGGGTGAGATGGTAATCATAAACGATGATGGAATTAGAAGTCTAAAGCCTTTTGAAAAAGTAACTCCTAAGCCATGTATCTTTGAATATATATATTTTGCAAGACCTGATTCGATAATATTTGGGAAATATGTTTATGATATTAGAAAAGAATTCGGTAAAAGATTGGCTATGGAGCATCCAGTTGAGGCTGATATAGTAATTCCTGTTCCAGATTCTGGTGTGGTTGCTACATTGGGGTATTCAGAATTTAGTAAGATCCCATATGAGCAGGGTTTAATTAGAAATCATTATGTTGGTAGAACTTTTATAGAACCTTCTCAATCGATAAGGCATTTTGGAGTTAAAATTAAGCTAAATCCTGTGAGATCTGTGATAAAAGGTAAAAGGGTAATTGTGGTGGATGATTCCATAGTAAGAGGTACCACAAGTAGAAAGATAGTTAAAATGCTTCGTGAGGCAGGTGCTAAAGAGGTGCATATGAGGATATCTTCACCTCCAACTAAATTTCCTTGTTTTTATGGTATAGATACTCCAACGCGAAAGGAGCTCATAGCTTCAACACATACAATTGAAGAGATTAGAAAGTATATTACTGCTGATACGTTAGGTTATCTTTCAGTGGAAGGGATGTATGAATGTATTAAAAATCAATTTTTTTGTGATGCATGTTTTACTGGGAATTATCCCACCATACATGGTGATGGAATTACAGATAATAAACAATAGAGAGGTTTTATATGGGAAAATTACTTATTAAAGTTTTTGGAACGAGTACAGACTTTGTCTCTGGCTGAGCACCTTCATATTTCCCTACAGGTTGTGGGGTAAAAGATGATCCATATTTTGAAATGACAAACAAACTGGATGCACTCCTTACCAATGAAATAGGCGCTGAAAATTTTGAACTGAGATATGTTGATATATCATCACCAGAGGTTTTAGATTATATCGAAGATATTAATACGATTGCTGAAAATAGGTTACCACTTCCATATGTTGCCATCGGAAATAGACCGGTTGCATGGCGTTTAGAAGCGGCAGAGGATATATTGGGTAGGATAAAAGATTTTTTAAGTAAACAGATGGAAGTTTAAACTTTTATAAAATTTTTTAGGAGTAATAATTATTGTCAAAAATAATTTCCATTGGGAATATCACCATGGGGGGAACTGGCAAAACCCCTATGGTGATAAAAATAGGTAAGTACTTTATTGATAAAAATCTCAAAGTTGCAGTTATATCAAGAGGTTATAAGGGTAAAATAGGTTATGGACTTAATGTAATATCTGATGGGAAGGCTTTATTATTAAAGCCACCTTTAGCTGCGGATGAACCATACCTAATTGCTAATAAATTACCAACGGCATATGTTGTAACATGTAAAGATAGGAATCTTGCTTATAATTACATATCTGAACATTATCATCCAGATATTATACTACTGGATGATGCTTTTCAACACAGGAGAATTAAGCGTGATCTTGATATTTTACTTCTTGATTACAATAATCCTATATCTACAGGGTTTATATTCCCATTTGGGTATTTAAGGGAGTTCCCTTCTGCTATACAAAGGGGAGATATCATTGTATTTACAAAAGTGCCTGAAGGGGATATTAAGATACCATTAAATGTCAAAAAATATATAAGAGGTAAAGATATCTTCTTTTCGCGTACCAAAATAGTAGGAGTATTTCTTGGTGAAGAGATGATTGGTAAGGATCTCAAATTTTTTTCTTTTTCAGGTATTGCCAATAATAGATCATTTTTTCTGATGCTCATAAAAAATGGTTATAATATTGTCGGAAACAAAGGGTTTAGAGATCATCATAGCTATCAGGATAGAGATTTTTTAGAGTTAAAAAGATATTTAACAAATTCTAAAGCTGATTTGCTGATAACCACAGAGAAAGATTATGTTAAACTTGATGATAATATAAAAAAATTTACAGCTGTCGTTAGGATAGAATTTGAGATTGATAGGGAAGAGGATTTTTTTGAACTGATAATATCTAAAATAGATTTAAAAAATTCTTTACATTTTTTTTAGAATATATATATTGTTGTACTGATACAAAAATATACAAGTATGGAGGTATGATTAATGCCTATATATGAATATAAGTGCAAAAAATGTGGTCATCTATTTGAGCTTCTTGAAGTATCTTATAACAATGTCCGTGGAACAACTTGTGTTAAATGTGGTTCACAGGCCGAACGAATCATATCTTTATCAAGTTT
>JAINCL010000318.1:0-1154 GCA_036574145.1 Deferribacterales bacterium
TGGATGGAGTAAAACTGATTGACGATGCTTTAAAAGCTAAAAAACAGGCTGCGGCTCAACAACCAGCAGCTCAAAAATAACCCATAAGAGGGGGTTATCCCCCTCTTATTTTTTATCATTGTAAATAGATTTTTTTTCTGTTATGATGCTATAATAATTCATAAAGGATAGTATAGAGATGTTAAAAAAGTTTTTTAGTTCTGTTAAATTGGCTATATCATTATTTTTATTACTCCTGTTTTTATCTGCATTCGGTTCTTTTGTATCTACTACCAATCCTCAATCTGGTATATTGGGGCTCGTAATTAAGATTACCGGCAAATCACACCATGAGGTGATAGATATTTTTACCCGACTTGGGTTAGTGGATGTTTATCATTCTTATCTATTTATTTTTCTTTTGATACTACTTGCCATTAACCTTTTAGTTTGTACAGTAACAAGGTTGCCATCAGTTTTCACCATTTTGAAAAAGGAGCCTCTGATAAATAAAAATATTTTCAACGATAAACCTTACGATATAGAGATTGATCATAAGGATGAAGCTTTAGAATCAAAAATTACCAATATGTTAAAATCTTACAAGATTATAGAAGAATGTGGTGAAGATAAAAAGGTAAAATATATTACTGGTGAGAAAGGGAAACTTGGATATCTGGGTGTTCATATTGTTCATCTCGGTGTTTTTATAATTTTATTGGCTGGTATATTGGGTGGTTTTTTTGGATATTCGGGTAACATTGCTATACTCGAAGGTGATACTGACGATTCAGTTATTTTAAAAGATAATAAGACGGTTAAATTACCATTTAAGATAAAGCTTGATAACTTTCATCTTTCCTACTACGACAATAGCAGTAAACCTAAAGAATTTAAATCTGATATTATTATACATGATGAAGGACCTGATAAATTTTATACGATTGAAACGAATAAACCTTTAAAATATAAAAATTTATGGATATATCAAGCAAGTTACGGCTTTTTCCCATCAAAAGATGTAAAATTCATCTTTAATTTTAAAGCTAAGGAGATGGAAAAAAAGATTGTAGTTGGTATGGATGAGGTATATAAAATTGATGATAAGATAAGTTTTGCAGTGAGAGATTTTGCCCCATCACTCAGTTTGGATTCACAGGGGAAATTGATAAACC
>JAINCL010000319.1:0-3532 GCA_036574145.1 Deferribacterales bacterium
AGAATACTGCGGTTCATTTTGTGGAAATGGAATAGAAACAATACTATTATTATAGTTCATAATACACCCCTAGTTCATTGTTTTATAAACCTATTATATGTTCAAAAAAATGAACAGTCAAGCGAAATGTAATATATTTTTCAAAAAATTATAACTTCTTGACATTCCTACAAAATATAATATAATCGAAAAATAAATATAACTATGAGGTGACTTATGGGTAAAGTATTAATAATCGGTGCAGGTGGTGTCGGAAATGTTGTAGCAAAAAAATGTGCACAAAATCCAGATGTTTTTAGTGAAATAATGCTTGCAAGCAGAACCCTTGAGAAGTGTGAAAAGATTAAAAATGAGATAAAAAATCAGTATGGCATAGATATTAAAATAGCTCAAGTAGATGCTGATAATGTTAACGAACTTGTGGAACTAATGAGATCATTTAATCCTAAACTTGTCATTAATGTTGCCCTTCCATATCAAGATCTTACAATTATGGATGCATGCCTTGAAGCCAAAGTTCACTATCTTGATACTGCTAATTATGAACCTAAGGATACAGCCAAGTTTGAATATAAATGGCAATGGGCTTATCAGGATAAATTTAAGGATGCTGGTCTTATGGCTTTGTTGGTTTGCGGTTTTTACCCAGGCGTTACCAATATCTTTTCTGCCTATGCTCAAAAACATTTCTACGACGAAATTCATCAGATCGATATTTTAGATTGCAATGCTGGAGATCATGGGCACCCTTTTGCAACAAATTTTAACCCGGAAATAAATATTCGCGAAGTAACCCAGGTTGTAAGACATTGGAATAACGGTCAATGGGTTGAAACACCACCTATAATTGAAGAGGGTTCAATACATTTTACATTTAACTATCCACAAATAGGTCCAAGAGAGAGTTATCTTCTCTATCATGAAGAGCTAGAATCATTAGCCAAAAATATTAAAGGGGTAAAAAGAATACGATTCTGGATGACATTTTCAGAAAACTACCTTACCCATCTAAAAGTTTTACGAAATGTTGGTATGACAAGAATTGATGAAGTGGAATTTAACGGTTGTAAAATAGTACCTATTCAGTTCTTAAAGGCTCTGCTTCCCGATCCAGCATCATTAGCAACCAATTACAAAGGTTTAACCAATATCGGTTGTATCTTTGATGGTATTAAAGATGGGAAAAGAATAAGAAAATATATTTACAATGTTTGCGATCATGCAGCATGTTATAGAGAGGTTGGCTCCCAAGCCATCTCATATACAACGGGTGTACCTGCAATGATAGGTGCCATGTTAATGATGAAGGATGTATGGAAAGGTAAAGGTGTTTTCAATGTTGAACAACTTGATCCAGACCCGTTTATGGAGCTTTTGAACAAACATGGTCTACCTTGGGTAGTAGAGGATTTTGAAGGGGAATTACCAGAGTGAAAACGGCAAAAGAATATCTGGAATATTTGACAAAACAGTACCCTCAAGAATATACAGATAATGTTCCTTCACCATGTTATCTGATTAGTGAGGATATCATAGAGGATAATTGCAATATTCTTTATAATATTAAGAAAGAGTCGGGCGCTAAGATACTGCTTGCATTAAAAGCATATGCACTACCATCTACTTTCCCTTTAATATCAAGATATTTAGACGGTGTATGTGCCAGTGGACCTTATGAAGCAAGGCTTGGAAGAGAGGAGTTTAAAAAAGAGGTCCATACATTTTCACCAGCATATAATGATGAAACAATCAAAGACGTTGTGGAAACATCAGATCATATAGTATTTAATTCTTTAAATCAGTTTTATAGATATAGAGATTATGTAAAATCAAAAGGTAAAGAGATCGGTATTAGGGTTAATCCTGGATATTCTGAAGTGGAAGTAGCACTTTACGACCCATGTCAACTGGGTTCAAGGTTTGGAGCTCAGCCTGAAGATCTTTTAAATGCAGATTTAAATGCTTTAGATGGACTTCATTTCCATGCAATGTGCCAACAAAACTCAGATGTTCTTAGTAGAATACTCGAAAGTTTTTATAAAAAATACAATCAAATTATTAAGAATGTAAAGTGGTTAAATTTTGGAGGTGGACATCACATCACAAGGGATGGTTATGACAGGGAGCTATTGATAAGACTGATAAAAGAGTTTTATACCAAATACCCCAACATAAAAAATATATATCTTGAACCTGGGGAAGCAGTTGTATTCAATGCTGGTGTATTGGTTGCTACAGTACTTGATATCGTTAAAAATGGTATTGAGATAGCAATCCTTGATACCTCAGCAGAAAATCATATGCCTGATGTCCTTGCTATGCCATATAGACCAGAGATCTTCTATGCTGGAGAACCAAATGAAAAAAGGTACACATATAGACTTGGTGGTATCACCTGTCTTGCTGGAGATGTAATTGGAGACTACTCATTTGATAATCAGTTAAAAATTGGTGATCGTCTTGTATTTACCGATATGGCACTCTACTCATTTGTAAAAAATACTATGTTTAATGGAATACATTTACCATCTTTAGCAAAATTTAGTTTAAAAAATAAAACCTACCAAATTATAAGATCTTTTAGCTATGAAGATTATAAAATGAGAATAAGTTAACATAAATAATAAAGAAAAATAAAATTTATCCGATATTTCTATTGAAATTTAATTCAGTTTAGTATTATATAGTTATAAATTGGAGGTTTGCTATGGCAGAAGAGAAAGAGGCTAAAACAGAAGGTGAAGGTGGTGGAAAAAAGAAATCCGGTCTTAAATTAATAATTATTATTGTTGTTCTTCTCGTAATCCTTATAGGTGGTGGATTAGGAGCATACCTCTTCCTGTTTAAAAGTAAAGCACCAAATGGTGAAGAAGCAGCCAATACACATGAAGAAGTAAAAAATGATACTAAAAAAGAAACAAAGAAGGAAAATAAAAAATCGGAAAAAACAGTCGTATACAATATGGGTGCCATTATCGTAAATCTATCAGATCCAGGACCACAAAGGTATTTAAAAGTTCAAGTGGCAGTTGAGCTGGATAATCCTAAACTTGAAGAGGAAGTGAAAAACCGTGAGCCTCAATTGAAAGATATTATAATATCTGTTTTGTCCTCCAAAACTACAGCAGATATAAATACCCCTCAGGGTAAAATTGCTTTAAAACAGGAGATCCTTAAAAGGTTAAATATGGTTATTACAGAAGGTGAAATAATGGATCTATTCTTTAGTGAATTTATAATACAGTGACCGCTATGGATAAAGATTATATTTTAAAGCATTTCTCAGATGTTATAATGGAAGTTAATGTGGAGCTTGGTAGAAAGCTTGTAACCATCGGTGAACTTTTAAGCTGGGAAAAAGGAACCATCATAAAGCTTAGCAAAACCTCAGGTGAAGCTGTTGATATGCTGGTAAATGGTAAACCTCTTGCACTTGGAGAAATCATGGTACTGGATGAAAAATTTGCATTTAGACTTAGCGATATTCAAACAAGAGAGTCACTTACCAAGCTTAAAAAAGATGGACTTTATG
>JAINCL010000004.1:0-4846 GCA_036574145.1 Deferribacterales bacterium
ATAGATTATAGGATCAAAAAAGATATCGTTTATGTCTGGCATTACATCACGAAATTTATCGTATAATTCATCAATAGTTCTATGTAATGGTTTACCTAAAATGGTATATTTTAACAAAATATTGTAGATAATATTTGAAAAGATTGATATTGGATGAGCATGTGTGACAGAGGCAGACTCTGCCGATGCTTCTTCCAATGTCTTATCACTTTTATCGAGATAGAATGCTGTGATAATGGATGAACGCATAAGTGCTCCATTACCATTTTCTTCCCGGGTTGATCCAGGTGCTCCTGTTGTAACTGCTTTATAGGTGGTTTTCCCATAGCCGAAAGGTTTACCATCAGGGGTATATTTACCACTTAAAAGCCATTTTCTATAGTGATTCAATTCATTTTCTTTATCTACCTTCCCTTTTTCCAATAATGAGTAAATAAGGGCTATAAACATCGATGTATCATCTGAATATATGTTACAATTATATTTTGCAAGATGTTCTTGAATCAAACGTGCTGCTTCAATCTTTTCCAAAATTATGGGGGTGCTTTTTAGGGTAGGTTTCATACCTTCAAGTGGTAAACCTACCATATCACCCAAGATATTTCCTGCTATCATACCTCTTACACGGTCTGCTATGAGGCTGGTAGTCTCTTTTATTGAATTTAATGTATTTTTTGAATGCAAGCAATCTGATACTCTATCTTTATTATTCAATTCTCAAACCATCCTTTTCAATTTTTATTATTTTATTTGAAACGATTTCGGGGGGAAATCTTACACCGGTACAGATTGTTTTTTCTGTCAAAACGAGATACTCCATCAAATGGGAAAATAAAGGTAGGTTTTCAATAATTATGCCATCATAATTATCAAGATTGGTAATATTTGATAAACGAGGATGATATGTAGGATATAGTTTTTTTATATCATCTTTGTAGAAAAGAATTATGCAGTTGATAAAATTGCTGTTTTTTAGTTTTTCAACTATTTTATTTGATACCTCTTCAGAATTGGGGATATCTTTTTCGAAGATTTCTGGTGGTGTTTTTTGTATTTTAAATCTTTCCCGCTGAGTTTTTCTAAAATATATATTAAATCCGATATTACCGTAAAAGCTGTTATTCAGGATCTGGTTTATCTCATCAATTTCCAGGGAAAGTATATCATTAATATTTTTTATCTGCATATTTTCTTTTAATTTCTCACCTATTGCCATAATCACTTTTTTCAGAGTAAGAAGTGATTGAATGGATGATTGAAAAAGTCTATCTCTGAAGTCTAAGTATTCGTGAAGGTTACCCAATATATCGATTATTTTACCTTTATTGATCAGTTTTTTTACCAGTGGTAGTTGATTTATAAAAATATCTGTCTTAACTGGAGCAAAATCTATCGGTTTAACTTCAAGGATCTCAGAGTCAAAATCGAAATAGTCAGGGAATTTAAATGTGTTATAAAATAGAGATCCATTTCTTGTCTGGAAGATCATCTTTAAAGTTAGATCCAATTCTTGAGTTATTTTATAAAGTTCTGTGAAATATTTTAGAAGATGCACCTGAATCATTTCTGCTGTCATTACCTGAAGAGATATATATTCATATAATCTATTGCTTAGTAAGAATGTCTCATCAATGTTGATTAATGTGCTTTCAATCTCATTTAATGCTTCTTCTATTTCAGTTTTCTTTATATCCAATAGTTTTATATCTAAAGAGGGTATTTTATTTTTTCTTTCTTTTATTAACATATGTTGTATGTAGTTGATATATATTAGATATTCGTTACTTTCTAAGGTGTTTGACCATGTGAATAAGTTTTTCATATTTACAAATGGTTTATTGAAGATTAACTTTAACGATGGGGATTGAGTTCTTAAATTTACATATTCAAACATCGGGTTTAAGATGTCGGGTAGTTTTTTTATAATTCCGCAAGCAAGATTGGTTGGATTTTCGGGAAGAATGGTATTTAATGGGGATTTCCCCCATAACGTTTTTTCTTTTACCCCATCGGTTTGTGAAAGGTTATATTCTACCTTCGTAAGTGGGTATGGTACTTTAACATCTGGTTTTAGTGTATTTGGTTTATAGTCTAAATTAAGACCTGTTATATATATTGTATCATCGTCTAAATAAAACGATATGTCTATAAAATTATCACAATTCTTTTCAATATCTGATAGGTATTCTGATATTTTAGAATAGCTTCTTTCATCAAGCCACATTTCACCTTGAATGACTCTGATAAAATCTTTATGGACCGACTTTAGAAGTGCTACACGGTTGTTTTTGTAATGAAGATCAAAAAATCCGTAATTGTTGTTGAAATGTGGGTATGCAACAATGGGATCACCTGTGTAATTTTCTGAATAATTTAATTTTAACTGTTCTATAAGTTTTAATAATGCATTATCCATAACTGATATTTTAGATAATTACAGGTTTATGTCAAGATCAAAGTGTGCTTATAGAATAAAACGGAAGATATTGAGGATAAATCTGTTGACTTTTAACATAGTAGTTTTATAATGAAATATAAGATTTCTAATTTAATAATTCCAGGAGGTTTTTATGGCAGCTAAAAAGATTCTTTTTTTGGTGGGTGATTTTGTGGAGGATTATGAGATAATGGTTCCTTTCCAGGCTCTTCAAATGGTTGGTCATGCTGTTTATGCAGTTTGTCCTGATAAAAAGGCTGGTGATAAAGTCAGGACTGCAGTACATGATTTCGAAGGGGATCAGACTTATAGTGAAAAACCTGGTCATAACTTTACGCTTAATGCTACTTTTGACGAGATTAAAGCTGAAGATTTTGATGCACTTGTTATTCCCGGTGGTAGAGCTCCTGAATATATAAGGTTGAATCCAAAGGTTATTGAAATAGTTAAACATTTTGCTGCTTCTAATAAACCTATTGCTGCAATATGTCATGGTGCGCAGGTTTTAGCAGCAGCTGGTGTATTAAACGGTAGAAGTTGTTCAGCATATCCAGCAGTTGCTCCTGATGTGAAAGCGGCTTGTGGTCTTTATAAAGATATCCCAATTGATAAGGCTTACGTAGATGGGAATCTGGTAACTGCTCCAGCGTGGCCAGCTCATCCAGATTGGCTTGCAAAATTTTTAGAGGTTTTGGGAACCAAGATAGTTTTATAGCTCAGTGGTAGTAAAGTGTTTCACGACACTTTACTACCTATAGATATTTAAACTAAATAAGACTAAGGTGATAAATGTTTGCTGATAAGGTTATTTGTAAGTTGGTTGATGGTGTAATAGATATAAAAGAGATTTATCAGAAATTTTATTTAGAACTTGATGATTCTACAGGTACTATTTTAATCCATCATGGTAAAGCTAAATTCCCTGGTAAATATATTAAAGATTATTCTAAAATAGAACTGTATTTAAAGGTAGAAAATGCTGAAGAGATAATTATTGCTAAAGCAATTGAAATATATGATCAATACAGATTGAATAAGATGTTTGTGTATCATTCTCTTGGAACTATATATAAAAATGATCCTATTCTTTTTATTGCTGTAGAAGGGAAGGATAGAGAGACTGCTTTTATTGGTGTTAGAGAGATGCTGGAATTTATTAAGGCTGAAGAATTAGTAGGATTAAAAGAATGTCTTTAAATAGTATAAAAATAATTTATTGGTTCTTTTTTTTGTTATCATTCACGCCTGTTGTGACATCTCCAACAGCCCTTGTTATTGGTGTATTGCTTGCGTTATTATTTAATAATCCTTATCAAAAAGAGAGTGCTAGTTTAAGTAAAACTTTCCTTAAGATAGCTATAATAGGTTTAGGATTTGGTGTTGATATTATTCAGGTTATACACGTTGGGAAGAATTCTATTTTATTAACCTTTATTTCGATATCATTGACTTTGTTGTTAGGTATATTTTTGGGGCGTATTATGGGAGTAAATCGAAAAACTTCAACACTGATATCTTTTGGGACATCTATTTGTGGTGGTAGTGCAATAGCTGCGATGGCTCCTGTGATTAAGGCAGAAATGGAGGATATCGCAGTTTCACTTGCCACCGTTTTTTTATTAAATGCATCTGCTTTGGTAATTTTCCCCAATATCGGTCATTTGTTGAATTTAGATCAAACTCAGTTTGGACTTTGGTCTGCAATTGCAATACATGATACAAGTAGTGTTGTTGGGGCAACTGCTGTTTATGGAGCCTTAGCCCTTTCAGTAGGTACAACAGTTAAACTTACCAGAGCATTGTGGATAGCTCCATTTACTTTGTGTATAAGTTTTATTACAAAAAATAAGGCTAAAAATTCATTCCCTTTGTTTATTATAGGTTTTTTGGTAACTGCTTTTATTAATTCATATTTTTCTGGTGGCAAAATAATCTGGCATAATATTGCGTTGGTTTCAAAACATATATTAGTTGCAACATTATTTCTTATAGGGACAGGATTGACAAAAGAAGCATTACGGCGTGTGGGCTTAAAACCTATGATACAGGGGATTTTATTATGGGTTGTGGTATCTTCTGTAACACTTATTTTGGTGAAGTTTCATATGATAAACATTATAATGAATTAAGTTACCATAGTTTTATTTCTATTTAGGTTTAACTATAGTTGTTCTTATAATTTTTTCTTGTTGAGTGAAGTTGTTAAATATTAAAATTAACTATTGATTTTTAATTTTTTTTGCATATATTGTGTATATGCACAATATGAGGTATGTATGGGAAGAAAGAAAAAACATAGATGTTGTGAGTTTTATAAGAATAAAATAGTTTATAAACCTGTTGGAATTCCTATGCAGTCTATATGTGTGGAGTATATTTCACCAGATGAGTTTGAAAGTATGCGATTAT
>JAINCL010000320.1:0-7928 GCA_036574145.1 Deferribacterales bacterium
TTTACCTTTTTGGCCCCAACAAGCCAATCCTGTGAACTGATCTTACCCAAAACAGGTTCAAGCACCACAGCAGGTAAACATAAATTAATCATACCGGAGACATCGGAAAATTTAACCTCAAATACCACTAAAATAACCACCTCATTCTGGGCAACAATCTGAACAACCTGAGGACTATTCTCAGTAATCTCCTTCTTAAACTTTATATTGGGTAAAACCTGTTTCCATGTATCTTCAAGCTCTTTCAATAACAGATAAATAACACTTTCAATAATATGTTGTTCCAGGGCTGTCAACTCCCTTACCTTATACATGGGAAGTCCTGGACCACCTAACAATTTATCAACAATAGGGAAAACCAATGAAGGATTTATCTCTAAAACTGCATTACCTTCAAGAGGGATGAGTGATATAATGTTAAAATTTGTAGGATCTGGCAAAGACATTAAAAACTCACCATAGGTCATCTGATCCACACTAACAAGATTAATATCTGTTATTATTCTCAAAAAATTAGACAGTGAGGAGCTAAAGTTTCTGGCAAACTTATCATGAAGATTTCTAAGAGCACGGATCTGCTCCTTCGATACCCTATCCGGCCTTCTAAAATCATATACACTAATCTTCTTAGGGGTAAAATCTACTTCAGGAGAAAATGCTTCATCCTTTATCCCAGCTTCTGCTACAGTGGATAAAAGAGCATCAATCTCTTCCTGACTTAGAATATCTGCCATATTCTCCTCTACCTATTATTTGCAGTATCTCATAATTTGAGCTGCTATATTATCAAGTGGTACAATTTCATCAGCCAAGCCAGCTTCAATAACTGCCCTTGGCATACCATAAACAACACAGGAATCTTTATCTTGAGCAACAACTGCTCCACCTTTTTCCTTCAGTTTTCTAAGTCCTATAAGTCCATCATTACCCATACCTGTCATAATAACCCCCAGAGCATCTCTGCCAAAATTCTCAGCAACAGAACTTACCATAACATCCACGCTTGGAATATGCAAAACGTTGGAAGGCTCTGTTGAGTTCTCTATATAATAATTCGACGAAACTTTTTTAATCTTTAGATGAAATCCACCCTTTGCTATATAAACTACATTAGGTTCAAGCTTCTCCTTACCTTCTGTCTCCACCACAGTAAGCTGACTCATTGAATCCAACCTTGTGGCAAGGGACTTTGTAAAATTTGGTGGCATATGTTGAACAATTAACACTGGTCTATTTAGTTCCTTAGTTAATTTAGGAATTACATTTTGTAACGATTGAGGTCCACCTGTGGAGGTTCCTATCGCCACAACCTTTTTATTCCCATTAAAAACGCCAGCTCTTGGCTGAGGTGATGGAGGAGGCGTCGGAGTCGAAGCGATAGGTTTTGACATAGTTGGTGCTCTAAAAGCAACTTTTCTCCCTGCAAAAGTCTTGACCTTCTCTATCAGTTGATCCTCTATTTTCATTATACCCAAGCTGGCAAACGATTTATCTTTGGGAATAAAATCCACCGCACCCAATTCCAGTGCTTTTAATGTTGCTTCAGCCCCTTCAGTGGTCAAAGAACTAACCATGATAACAGGGACATTCGATACTTCTAATATCTTTCTCAAAGCTGTTAAACCATCCATCTGTGGCATTTCTATATCAAGAGTTACTATATCAGGTTTCAATTTCTGCACCATCTCTATAGCTTCTACACCATTTCTTGCAAAACCGACAACTTGAATATTTGGATCTTTTTTCAACATATTCTCAATTGCTTTCCTCATAAAAGCAGAATCATCAACCACTAAAACCTTTATCATGAAACCCCCTTAAGCTTTTTCTTCAATCTTTTTATAACATCGGAATGTATCTGGGAAACCCTTGACTCAGATAGGTCTAAAATCTCCCCGATCTCTTTCATCGTAAGCTCTTCATAATAGTAAAGTGTGATAATTAACCTCTCCTTCTCTTTAAGCCCCTCTATCAACTCACCAAGTCTATTTATAAGCTGTTCTGTGGCAACCTTATCCTCGGGCCCCTCTATAAAAGACTTGATTGTATCCACAAGTGTAAGATCACCATCTTCATCAAGAAAAACATCTAGACTGGCAAGTTGCCCCGTCTCAATAAGATGCAGATAATTATAAATCTCATCAAAAGTCAGTCCAGAATCTTCGGCAATCTCATCAACGGTAGGCTTTCTACCAAGCTTACCCACCAATTCATTGTATCTCTCTTCAAAATTCTTCAATTTCGTCCTGACATTTCTTGGTAGAAAGTCAAGCTGTCTAAGAGCATCAAGTATTGCCCCTTTAATCCTCCTTTCAGCATAACTGCTAAACTCCACATTCCTACCTTTATCAAATTTTTGCAATGCTTCCACAAGCCCCATACAGGCGGCAGAATATAGATCATCAAGATCAACAGTATCAGGTAATCTACCACCTATCCTCTGGACCCATGCTTTAATCTTCGGAAGAAACTGCTTTATAATCTCTTCCTGTTCTATCCTGTCAAAACTACCCTGATAAACAGAAATACTCATTCATTCATTACCTTTTTACTTATTACAAATATCACTTCAACCTTTGCAAGTATAATATCAGCCACCCAATATATACCTAAAAACATCAAGAAATCCCTTATCATATATTGTACAGAAACAATATCTAAAATAAATTTAAATGTAAAGGATATTATAAAAATTATTGAGGCAAGAAGAAGCGCAATATAACGATGTATACCTTTTCTCATACAGTCCCCCTAAATATATTCATTATATCTGCATTTTTAACCTTCTCCACCTGTAGATTAATTAGTCTCTTTGCTATTAATATAAGATCTTTAGAATAAATTGCATCAGGATTTAAATCAACCATCGGTCTCTGACTTCTCACTGATAACCCAACCTCTCCACATTCCCTGACAACTCCAAGCAGATTTATATCAATACCCAAAAATTTTTTCAAAACTGCTTTGAGATTTTCATATACCTGTTCACCGATATTTTTTGTCTTTACCCTATTAACAACTAAGTATATGTTATTCAAGCCATACTCACCATAAACCACTTTAATAAAGGCATAAGCATCGGTAACAGCGGTTGGCTCAGGTTGAGTTACAACAATCTGTAGATCTGCAATGGATGCAAATTTTATTACATTCTCCCCAATTCCCGCCCCGGTATCAAATATTACATAATCATACATAGCATCTATCTTTACAAAGAGATCAAGCAACCTATCGTAATCTTCCTTAGAAAGTTTGGTAAGACTTACAAATCCACTGGAGGCAGGCACAACATCAAAGCCAAAATCAGTTTTTACAAGAAGAGATGATATATCAATACCACCAGACAAATAATCTTTAATATTAACTTTAACAGATAGATTTAAAATAATATCCACATTGGCAAGCCCAAGATCTGCATCAAAGAGAAGAACTTTTTTACCCATTTGAGCCAGAAGGTAAGATAAATTAACTGCAAAATTAGTTTTACCAACTCCACCCTTACCACTGGATATCGATATATATGTGGCTTTCCTTTTGCTACCCCAAGCCATCTTTCTCAAATTTTGAGCCTGATCCATTATCTACTCTCTCCATCTTGAAGGAATTTCGTTCAAAACCATCTTAGCAATCTTTTTGCCATCTGGAATCTCCATATCATCGGGAACATTTTGCCCAGTGGACATCAGCATAATCGGTATCTTTTTTAATAATGGGATATTTAGAAGTGGCCCAAAATACCTTGTTTCATCCAACTTTGTAAAAATCACATAATTAGGACCAAGTTTTGAATATCTATCGTAAATATCGGTAAGTTCTATATGGTTACTACTCATAGAAAGCACAAGGGAAACAGTTATATCACCTCTTACATCTAAAAATTTTTTAAGTTCCAAAATCTGTTCACTATCAAACTGACTCCTGCCCATAGAATCGAGCAATATATAATCGTAATGTCTTACATCGGCAATAATTTCCCTTAGTTCTTCAGGATTGGAAGCCACAAATAGAGGGACATCTATTATTTCAGAATAGGTCTTTAGCTGCTCTACAGCACCGATTCTAAAGGTATCTATCGAGATTAAAGCAACCTTCTTATTAAGCTTCAATGATAAATTAGCGGCAATCTTGGCTATAGTGGTAGTTTTACCAACACCGGTTGGACCCACGAGAGCAAGAACCTTCTGTTTTATAGAGGAGAAATAGTCTTTTTCGATCGGTATAAGTTCTGATAGCAGCTGTGTAACAATATTTTTTATCTGAATCTTACCTGAAGTGTCTGGGACTCGATTCTCTATCCTCTTTAAAAATTTATATGCAATAATATCATCAACGCCATTTTTTATTAATAAATTATAAATCTCCTTTAGATGAGGCTCCAGATCATTCACCACATTGTCAGAAATAACAGATTTCATCTCAAGAATCTGCCTCTTAATCTCCAGCACATCATTCACCAGAGATTCAAATTTATGAAGCCCAAGATTATTAATCGTTTCTATCAATTTATCACTATCTATATTACTTTTTATCTCTTTATCAATCTCAGGAAACTTCTGTTGAGGTTTATACTCTTTTTTAGCATCATAATCTATTGCAGCAGTAACCTCAATCATCGGTTTAGAAAATATACCATAACTACTATTCTTATTTATCTTTCTCGTGGATAAAATTACAGCCTCAGGTCCAAGATCCCTTTTTATTAAAGCAAGAGCCTCTTTCATATCGTAAACTTCATATTTTTTTATCTTCATAACTCAATCTCCAATGTCCCCAAAGATTCAATTCTTACATTTTCAGTTATCTCATTGTGAGAAATTATATTTAGCTGCTTTATAAATTTTTCCACAAATCTTCTAAATGCTATTCTAATGGGTGGGGAGATAACAATCACAGCAGGCAAGCTTTTACCTGTGATCTCATCCACTTTAGTAATTAAAGCTGTCAATATTTTTTGAGCAATGGCTGGATCCATTACCACCTCTCTGCCATCCTCTGTCATCTGAATATTTTTTGCAATCAATTGTTCTATATTAGAATTAAGTGTAAATAGATACAAAGTACCATCTGGTGCCATTAATGAATCTATAATCTGTCTTCTTAAAGCATAACGAACCCTCTCTATCAAAAGATCTACATCTTTATTTTGAACTCCATAAGTCGCAAGAGTTTCCAAGATGGTGGGAAGATTTCTAATGGATACCTTTTCTTTAAGAAGATTTAAAATTACTCTGTGAACCGTCCCAAGATCAAGTATAGAAGGGATAAGATCTTCAACAAGTTTGGGATACTTCTCCTTAACCCCATCGAGTAATTCCTGCAACTCCTGTCTCCCTACAATTTCATGGGCATTTGATTTAATAACTTCAGTAAGATGAGTAACAATTACAGTGGTAGGATCCACAACAGTCAAACCTTCCAAAATTGCCCTCTCTTTTTCATCCTCATCAACCCACTTCGCATCGATCCCAAAAGCAGGTTCCTTAGTGGGTACTCCATTTATCAACTCAAGTGTTTCACTATTCCCAATAGCAAGATACCTACCTATCATCACGGTTCCAGAAGCGACTTTTACCCCTTTAATTAATATTATATAGCCATTGGAATCAAGCTTCAAATTATCTCTTATTCTAATGGGTGGTACTATAAAACCCATATCAAGGGCTATCTGCCTTCTAACTGATTTTATGCGAGCAAGTAGTGTTCCACCCTGATTAGGATCCACCATAGATATTAAATTAAACCCTATCTCAAGCTCCATCACATCCATCTCCAGAAGTGATTTAACATCTTCATCTTCAGATGGTGTATTAGAAGATCCCTCTTCCTTATCTTCTTCAGAGCCTTTTTTCTCAGTAGTTACACTCTTTTTGAGGCTATAGCCAATACCGATAAGGATAGCTCCCATAAGGAAGAAAGGGATCTTGGGTAATCCTGGAATTACCCCTAATACAATCAAAACATACCCGGCAAGAGATAATACTTTATAACTTTTAAATAATTGATCAACAAGATTAACATTAAGCTCTTTCTCCTCTCCAGATCTCGTAACCACAATACCTGCTGCTGTAGAGACAATTAAAGCGGGGATTTGACTAACCAAACCATCACCAACCGTTAGAATTGTAAATCTTTGTGCAGCTTCAATAATACTCATTCCGTGACTAACAACACCTATTATAAGCCCAGCAACAATATTAATAACCGTAATTAATAGCCCTGCAATCGCATCACCTCTTACAAATTTGCTGGCACCATCCATAGCGCCATAGAAATCAGCTTTCCTCTGTAAATCAGCTCTTAGCTTCCTTGCAGTCTTATCATCGATTATACCTGCATTTAAATCTGCATCAATACTCATCTGTTTGCCCGGCATAGCATCCAGTGTAAACCTTGCAGCAACCTCTGCAACTCTACCTGAACCTTTTGTGATAACTACAAAATTTATAATAACCAGAATTATAAAAATAATCATACCAACAATATAATTTCCCCCCACCACAAACTGACCAAAAGACATAATAACACTACCAGCCGCATCCTCACCCTCTGCCCCATAAAGCAATATTCTTCTTGTTGTTGCAATATTCAACGCAAGTCTAAAAAGGGTAACTATAAGCAAAACCGATGGAAATGTTGAAAAATCCAATGTCTCCTCAATAAAGATAGACATAAAAAGAACTATAATTGAAATCGTTATACTGAGCGTTAAGAATATATCCAACAAAAATGGATGTATAGGTAAAATCATAACCATTATTATACCTATAACAGCTATAGGTATAAAAAGATCCATCCGTTTAGATAATTTAGCTAAAACCCCTTCTGTTGCCATATCACTCCATATTATTTGACATATATTAACATCTCCACTTAATATTCTTATAATACAATTTATAATATTTATCTATAAAAATATAATAAATAGATAAAAAAAATATCAATACAAAATTTTTATTGACATATAATTCCTTCACAGTTTATCATCATAATATAAATAACGTATAAAGTGAGGAATTTATGTCAGAAAATGAGAACAACACACCTTTTTCCATTGGAAATGTCTTGTTCCCAACACTCTCCTATAACACCTTTATTCCACCAAAAGATAAGGCTTCTGAGTATAGTTTGGGTTTAACTTTAGATGCCCAAGTGGAAAATGTTGAACACCTGCTTCAACTTGAAGATGGTAAACATCTATACAAATATACTGTTAAGTATAGTGTTAGAAATGTAAATATGATCGATCAGGAAAATAAACTGGTCTTTGAGGCAATTGGACTTTTAAAGGGTGATATTGTTATGAATGAGCAGGTGGATGATGAACTAATGAAAAAATTTGTCCATGCCAATCAAAATATAGCAACTTTACCATATATCAAAAATCAGATCGATATGGTTTTAGCCAAAGCTGGACTGCCTGCTCTCGGGATGTTGATCGTTTACTAATAAAAAAATAAAAGGCTCTTATAGAGCCTTTCTCTTCTCACAAATGGAGGCGGCGAGAATCGAACTCGCGTCCGGAGAACTTTCATCACGAAGGACTACATGCTTAGTCTGTGTTTGGATTCTCCTCAGCTTAGAGCCCACAGACAGGCTTAAGCCTCGAAAGCCTTTTTAATCTCGTCCGATATTTAAAGGCGTCATATCAGACCAGTCTGCTTTTTGTCGCCCTTCCAACAGTCGCAGACAAACCATTGGAGAGCGTCGCTGACTAAGCAGCAGCGAGAGCGTATTCGTCGTTTGCAGTTACTTTTGCCGGATTTTTACGAGATTCCGAACTCGGCATGCCCTTCATGCTTACGGCTTCCCCGTCGAAACCTTTACGCCCCCTCATATTAAATAATATAATAAAATCAAATATTTTGTAAAGTAGATTTTCTTATCTTCTTCAAATCAATCAGTATAAAAATAATCGTAATAATATTAAT
>JAINCL010000321.1:0-3841 GCA_036574145.1 Deferribacterales bacterium
TCAGGATTTTTTAGATTATGGGTACAAGCTTCTACACAAGTAGCACAATGTACACAACCCCTTCCAGGTTCTTCATTTTCATCTGTAACTTTTACCCAATATTTAGAACCTTGAGCATAAATACCTGTTTCAACAGGCTCTGTATATTTAATACTTCTTTTTATGGTAATCTCCATTTTATTATCCAATAACATAATAGACTCCTTTTAGTTATAACTTTTGAATACTCTTCCCATCAATCCTGAATGCCACAACCTTACCAGCATCGGGATCATAGACATAATCAAGTTCCTCTTCCATAAAATATGCTGCGGAAAGTATTGCTCTTTGTTCACTTCCCATAAACACTACTTTATCGTTATAGCCTACACTGAAAGACCTTAAATGATCTCTATCTGTAAATCCCAACATTGTATCATTTACCAACACAATAGCTGTTGCAGGTCCACTAATATTCATTCTTCTAAGGAAAGGGTTATTCATTATCTCCTCATACCTCGATCTTTTGTCTTTATCCATATTAGCAACCTCTTGAGGGAATTTTCTGGCTATAATAAACTCAATATCTTCGACAGAATAACCTTTCTTTAACAAAAAATCTACTTCTCTAAAAATAGCTTCTGAATCTGTTCCAACATGGAGATGTATACCTATCTGCTCCAAGGCTATTGCATTGGATTTATCACTCGACAGGTGTCCATTATGTATACCTGCTATTTCTCCAAGGGAAATAGGTTGCGGGCCCCACCACAACCCTCTACCAGAACTTGTAGGCCATCTTAAATGTATCAAACATGCTTCATAATAACTATCTTCGTATTGAAGCAGATCATATATTCTTATTGTATCATAAAGCTCAAAAGCTGTTAAAAATGTTCCATTCTCTTTAGAACTTGAAAAAATCCTGGCATCATCCATGAATGCTTTATTGAATCGTGATACATTTCTCATTATAAATTCGTAATCATCTTTAATTCTCTCTCTATACATCATCTCTTCAACAGAAGGTGGAGTTACAAAATATCTCTTTATTATAGGCAAATCATACTCATAATAAAACCTTTTAGCCACCATATCCTGTTCTTCTATAATATGAACACCCCAACTTTCTATAACAGATTCAAGCTCTCTAACTTTAAGATGGTTTCTAAACATTATATGAAAAACATAAAAATTATCTCCTTTGTACAAACCTTTTAATGTGACACCGGCCCCTGTACGCCCTCTATATTGAAGACAGCGGGCACTTTTTAATAATGCACCAAGCTTAAAATCACCAGCAGCAGCTAATAATCCACATGCACCGAAAGGTAAACCATCTTTTCCACCAGAAAAAGCCTCTACAGATATACTTTCTATATTCATAATATCTACTCCTGCTCTTCAGATTTTAAATCAATATATTGCGCATCTATATATTTTTTAAATTCTTGAGAATCTCTTACCACTGACAATGCTGAACGAGGACATGCTTCAACACTTTTAAATGTGGCATCAGTAATATTTTTACTATTAAATTTATAAAAATGCATATCTTTCATAGGATCCCATTTTTTTAACAATTTAAATATGGTACCATCACTATAAAAATAGCACCAATCGCATTGAATACAGATACCACAATAGAAACATCTTGAAGCCATACTAACTGCAATATCCTCATCCATAGTTGAAACAATCTCATAAAAATTATCTTTCCTATCTTTAGCTCTCAATTTATTCTCAACATAACGTGATCTTTTTTGGAAATATTTGATATTAATAGTATCATAATAAGCTATATCTCTATTCTCCTCTAAATATCTGTCTCCATTCAAAAAATATTTAACATATTTAACAGTTTCTTGAGCCGATCCAACTGCCCTTACCACCATTCCTACAAGATCAGATCCACCCATTGCAGCATCACCAGAAATAAATATCTTCTTCCTCAAGTTTTCTGGTAGATCCATACAATTCAACTTTGGGAATTCATTGATAAATCTATCTCCAATAAATGATAAATCTGGTTTATCCCCAACAGCAAGCACTATTTTATCAAATTCAAATTCGGAAAAACTATTTTTTATAGGAATAGGTTTAGACCTACCAGTCTCATCTACAGGTCCAAGTTTCATATTTTGACATATCAACCTTAACCTATTTTTGTCGGTTTTTTCAATTTTTATAGGTTGTTTTAAAAAATGAAATTTTACGCCTTCATCTTCACATTCCTTTACTTCACCTGGATGGGCCGTCATCTCTGAAACTGTTCTTCTATATACAATTGTTGCATCCAGTCCAAGCCTTACGCTACACCTTGCCACATCAAAAGCTGTATAACCTCCACCTATAACTCCAATAGACTCCCCTTTAACATCAGGTAACTTACCTTCAAGATTTATTTCCCTAAGAAATTCAATACCATTTAACACATCAGGGAGATCTTCACCCTCAATATTTAGTGATCCAGGTTTCTGAGCTCCTGTAGCAACTATCACGGCATCATATTCTTCAGCTAAATTTAAAAACTTATTATGATCAACATTATAATTTGTATAAATATTAACACCCAAATTCAGTATATAATTTAATTCCTTCTCAAATACAGATTTTGGATACCTATAGGAAGGTATACCCTCTGAAAGTAGACCACCAGCCGTTGAGTGTCTTTCATAAACATCAACTTTATAACCATCCATTGCCATAAAATAAGCACAACTCAAACCAGAAGGTCCAGAACCTATTATAGCAATCTGCTTATCTTTTAAATCACCCTTCCTCATTGGTTTAAGATCATGCTCATACCCCCAATCAGCAACAAATCTCTCCAACGATTTAATATCAACAGCTTGATCAAATTTCCCCCTATTGCAAGCGGTCTCACAAGGATGATCGCAGAATCGACCACAACCTGCTGAAAACGGATTAGTCTCTTTTAAGATATAAAATGCTTCCTCAAATCTACGTTGAGACACAAGGTATAGAAACCTTGGTATATCATTTTTAGCTGGACAACCAGAATTACCCAAATGATCCTTAGAATAGCAAGGACTCAACTTATTAATATAGATAGGTAATATTTTATTCAAACTATCCCCCTAATTTTTAATTCTTTTAATACAGTTTAACATACATATATAAATTTATCAACTAAATTATTGTTCCAAAAAAATAAAATAAACTTAATAAATATTTTATTAACAATATAATACAATTTTAAACTTGACATTATATCAAAATAAAACTATAGTTGCGCACATGAAAAAGCTTTGTTTGCTTTCAACTTTACTATTTTTTATCGGTTGTGCTAATTTAACAAAACAGCCTCAACTTTCTTCAAATAATCATTCAATAAGTAAAAAAATATCATATGATAAAGAATTAAACCTTAAACTCTCTGATATTCAAAAGCCATATTATATATACGATTTAAATATAAATCAATCAATATCCACTTTATCAATGTTAGAAGAATATAATGATGAACCGAAGAAAAATTTACAAGCAACGAAAAAGAAATCAGTAATGCTTATAAATACAGAATTAACTAAGCTCAATGAGCCAAAGCTTGACACTTCGTCTCTATTACCAAACAAAGAATTAAAACTAAATTACAATATAACTGCTGATGAAACAGAAGAATACAATATTCCTATCACTATGACACCAAGAGTAGAAAAATATATAGAAAGATTCACCGGACCATCAAGAAATACTATGCAAAAATGGATAACTAATTCTTATAAATATATCTTTTTTATAAAAGATCTATTTCAAAATTATGGATTACCTGCAGATTTAGCCTACTTACCACTTGCAGAAAGCGGCTTTGAGCCCACAGTTAGATCGAGAGCTGGAG
>JAINCL010000322.1:0-6182 GCA_036574145.1 Deferribacterales bacterium
GATGATAAGTTTATGACAGAAGCGGCTATGATAAAGACCAATGAAGAGATTATAAATCTTTTAACACCTGATAAAAAATTGGTATCAGAAATTCTTGAATTTGCAAAAAAACAGAATTTTGTAAAATTTTTAGATCTTATGAAACCTGAAACCAATATACACCTTACACTTGAAAACTTAAAATCTGTTAACAAAAAACTTGCTGTTTTTACCAATAGAGGCTCTTCCCTTGAATATCTTTTAAAACATTTCAATATGCACCAATATTTTGATTTTTTAGTTAATTCCTTTGCTGTTTCAAAACCAAAGCCAGATCCTGAAGGTTTAATTAAAATATTAAACTTTTTCGGCAAAAAACCTGAAAATGCCATATTTATCGGTGACTCAATAAACGATTACACCCCTGCAAAATCAACTGGAACATTCTTTGTTTCATATAAAAACAAAGATTTAGATGCGCCTGTTATAGATGATCATTTAAAAATTATGGAGTATGTATGATATACGAATTTAACTATTCGGTAAACTACAGAGATGTTGATACTTCAAGATATTTAAGACTTGACTCTTTGGTTTCACTTCTACAAGAGTCAGCTATACTTCATTCAGAACTTGTTGGATTTGATGTGGATTATATGTTTAAATATAATGTTGCATGGGTTATGAATAAATTTGCCCTCGTCATCCACGAATACCCTTTCCTTAGGGATAATATAACAATAAAAACCTGGTCAAGGGGGATAAAATCGTTTAAAGCTTTCAGAGATTTTGAGGTTTATAAAGATGGAAAAATGATAGCACACGCAACCTCTTTCTGGTTTTTCATAGATACCAAAAAAAAGCGTATATCCAAAGTACCTGAAGAGGTTCAAAAGATGTACGGATACCATGACATAACAACTAATGTAGTAATAAACGATTCTGAACCAGCTCTACTTGATGATACCTATTTTGAAAAACATCAGGTAATTAGATACAGTGATATCGACAGCAATGGACATTTAAATAATGTTGTTTATCTTAACATGCTACAAGATACTCTTTATGCAAATGGTGTTTCTAAAAATATAAAAGAATATTATATCTCCTTTAAAAAAGAGATTAACTACGATATGAAAGAGATACTGGTCTCAGCCTTAAAAGCAGAAGATAATCGTTATTACTTCACTTTTAATAAAGAGAATGATATATATGCTGATGGGATCATTAGTCTGAGATAATACTATCCAGATTAATTTTAAAAACAGGTAGTTCACCTATAAGCATATTCTTTAATGTCTCAAAAGATGAAGATTCATCGGTAACATATATATTTCTGATACCTTTTTCCTCTTTATTTATATCACTCTTTTCTATATAATTAATAATAGCTTCAGATGAATCAACAAGATTTAGATCAGGGTATATCCTCCTAATAACAGGTTTAAGAACAGGGTAATGGGTACAACCCAATATAAGTGTATCAGCCCCTTCTTTTACAATATCCTCTAAATATTCTCGGATTAAAATCTCGGTAACTGGGTGTTCT
This sequence comes from Deferribacterales bacterium, assembly GCA_036574145.1. GTDB lineage: Bacteria > Chrysiogenota > Deferribacteres > Deferribacterales > Calditerrivibrionaceae > Calditerrivibrio. The sequence goes on from JAINCL010000322.1 coordinate 1,529, forward strand.
ATTTTACCATCTTCAACAATTGGAACAAGTAATGGGCAGGCCTTCTGAAAAACATTTATACTGCTCTTTGACATTGCTCTCAACAGATTTGCATAGGAATTACTTTTAATAGTTGCCTGAGTACCAATAACTCCGATCCTCCCATTTTTTGTAATCTTTAGTGCGGAATAAGCCCCCGGCTCCACAACCCCAACAATAGGTATATTAAAATTATTCCTTAGATAATCAAGTGCATATGATGAGGCTGTGTTACAAGCCACAACAATCATATCAACATGAAAATTCGAGATGAGAAATTCTGTTATCTCTTTACTGTATTTAATAATTGTATCCATAGATTTATTACCGTAAGGGACCCTTGCAGTATCGCCTATATAGTAAAGATCCACATTTTTAAACCTATCGGCAATTGATTTAAAAACAGTCAAACCACCTACACCTGAATCGAAAACCCCTATCGACATCAACAACTCCAGTTATTATTTAATTAGAACTGCCTTATATCACAAAAACCTATTTTTGCAATATAAAAAACTATTGTATTTTCCAAATAAAACATTATTATATAATAAAACCTATAAGGAGGAACTATGTTTCAGATATCTGCAGTGAATACAGCACTTCTTGTAATAGATGTTCAAAAAAATCTTATAAAAGCGATGGATCAAAATATTTATAATTTTAAGTTAAGCAATATGATAAAAATAGCAAAAACTTTCAAATTGCTTAACCTTCCTTATCTTATTACTCAACAATATACAAAAGGATTAGGAGATACCGTTGATGAATTAACTGAAATTCTGGGAAAAGATTATCTTGAAAAGATAACCTTCACATGCTGTAAAAATCCAGACTTTTTTGAGCATTTTGATATAGATCTTCCCAATATACTTGTTATGGGATGGAAACACATGTATGTGTGTTACAAACCGTGTTAGATCTTTTGAATAATGAATTTAATGTATTTGTTGCTGCTGATGCCGTAATCTCAAGGACAAAAGAGAATTGGAAATTTGGACTTAGTTATATGAGCGACGCAGGGGCAATAATCACAACCACCGAAGCTGCTATTTTTATGCTTCTTGAAAGAGCTGATACAGATGATTTCAAGGAAGCGTTAAAGTTTTTGAAATAAAAAAAGCGGGATATACCCGCCTTAAATCTATAGATAATACCTTGGCAAGTATTAACGTTTTGAAAACTGAGAATCTCTTCTCGCTTTTGGTTTTCCAGGTTTCTTCCTTTCCACCATTCTTGGATCCCTTGTGAGAAACCCTTGGACTTTAAGAGGCTTTCTATAATTAGCATCGGATGCAACAAGAGCCCTCGCAAGTCCATGTCTAATGGCACCAGCCTGACCAGTTTTACCACCACCAGCAACAGTAACATATATATCTAATTTACCACTCAAACCAAGAGTCTCTATAGGCTGCATAACCAGCTGTCTCAATACAGCTCTCTCAAAATAATCCTCAAGTTTTTTACCATTTACGGTAATCTCACCTTTACCATGCTTTATAAATACCCTAGCTATGGAAGTCTTTCTTCTTCCAGTGCCGTAGAAATAACTTGACATGATTCCTCCTAAATTTCTAATTTAATAGGTTGCTGTGCAGTATGTGGATGCTCAGAACCTGCATAAACTTTAAGCTTTGACAACATCTTTCTGCCTATCCTATTTTTTGGCAACATCCTTTTAACAGCCAATTTTATAACCTCTTCAGGCTTAGCTTCAAGCATCTGTTCCAATGTTCTCTGTTTTAAGCCTCCAAAATAGCCAGAGTGCCAGTAATAGAACTTATCCTTCATTTTATTACCAGTTACCTTAACCTTAGTGACATTGGTAACAATCACAAAATCACCTGAATCTATAAATGGGGTATAGTTAGGTTTCCTTTTCCCCATTAATATCATAGCTATCTCGGATGCTAATCTTCCAAGAACCTTATCGGTTGCATCCACTTCATACCATTTTTTAGGCTCGTTTTCTTTAATCCATGTAGTTTTCATTATTTTACCTCTTCATTACTCAGAATTTTTATGATATTTTAATATGTAACTTTTGTCAATATTAAAATCCTTTTCTTCTCTCTTTTATTCTTGTAGCTTTACCTCTTAATTTCCTCATATAGTAAAGCTTAGCCCTTCTTACTTTACCACGTCTCTCAACTTCTATGCTGTCAATTCTTGGTGAATATAATGGGAAAATCCTCTCAACACCCACATCACCAACCATTTTTCTAACAGTAAAAGTCGAAGCTGCACCATTACGATGCATTGCGATAACCAGCCCTTTATAAGCCTGTACCCTTTCTTTGTTACCTTCAACAATTCTAAAATTTACTATAACGGTATCACCCACCCTAAATTCTGGGATCTCTTTAGACTTTATAATTTCAGATTCTACCGCCTCAATGTACTTATTTCTCATAATATTTCCTCCTGAAAAGCTCTATTTATTCTATCTAGATATATCGCCACAGCACTTCTTACAGAAAGATGATTGAAATCACCTCTACCATGTATCGGTTTTAAAACATAGTCAGCAAATTCCAGTATCTCTGGTGCAAAACCCCAACCTGTACCAAACAACAATAGTATCGGCCTGTCAACCATCTTTACCAGATCAGACAACTCTATAGAATTACTTCTATATTTTGCTGTGGTACCAACTATAATAGGTTTAACTCCTTCCTTCTCCTCAATATCTTTCAACACTGAGGTCAGGCTATCCACCACTAAAGTATAGTCAAAAGCCTCTTTTCTATTTTCATTATACTTAGCACCGTAACCATTTTGCCAATGGGTTATCACCCTTTGAGCTATCTCCCTCTGAGCAGGCATAGGGTTTACTACATAGTAGTTTTCCACACCGAAGGTTCTACATGACCTTGAAATATCATGCAGATCCATGTTAGTAATGGATGTGGCAACTATATTCTGTTCTTTATCCACCATAGGGTAATGCATAAGAGCCAGATAAAGCTTAAAGCTCTTTTTTAAAGATCTCATTTCAGACCATAAAATCTGCTCCTCTTCCCTCGTAAAACTCCTCTTCTTAAGAAGATCTTTACGATTCTGAAGAGTCACATTTATGGCATCTCTAAATCTCCATCTTCTTATCTCTTCATGATTCCCAGAGATCAACACTTCAGGTACTTTCAAACCACAAAATTCAGCTGGCCTTGTATAGTGGGAATATTCCAGTATTCCGGAGGTAAATGACTCCTCCTGTGGTGAATTCTCATCACCAAGAACACCTGGGATTAGTCTTGCAACTGAATCTATAATAGCCACTGCAGCAAGTTCACCACCTGATAGTATAAAATCTCCGATGGAGATCATTTCATCAGCAACTAGCTCCCTTACCCTATCATCTATACCTTCATACCTGCCGCAAAGAAATGTTATATTATCATAGCCACTTAATTCCTCAGCTTTCAGTTGGTCATACCTTACCCCTCTCGGGTCAAGAAGTATTACCCTGGTATCACCCTTAGACTTTATATGTTGCACCGCTTTATAAAAAGGCTCCGGCTTCATGACTAAGCCATGCCCACCACCATATTGATAATCATCTACAGTCTTATGCTTATCATCAGTAAAATCTCTTAGATTTATTGCGTTCACAGAAAAATAACCTTCTTCTACTCCCCTTGAAAGGACTCCAGAAGAAAAATAAGCATTTATCAGTTCTGGGAAGATCGTAACCACATTAAATATCTTCATCCACCAAACCTTCCTTCAGCACTATAATAATCTTTTCTTCCGGGTTTATACTTAGCACATGATCTTTATTGTTAGAGATGAGGTAGTAGCCGCCATTAATCTTTCTTATCCTAAACACGTCAGCAGCACCAGATTCAATATAATCACATAACACACCGATCTCATTGCCACACTCATCCACAACCTTAGAACCATCTATCTTATACCAGTAAACCTCATCATCTTCCTCATCGGGGAGCATCGACTCAGGAATAAGCACCTCAAAACCTTTATATTTTGCCGCAGAATCCATATCTTTAATATCTTTGACTTTTACTATCATATAGTTATTTTGCGGCTCAATATATTCTATCTGACTGGAAAATATCATTTGATGATTTTTCCCCAGAATCAGGTACTCTAACTCATCAAATAGGGCGATATTATCGGTTGTAGCAACCAATTTCAATTCACCATCAAGTCCATGATTACCTTTCACAGTGCCTATCCTGAAAAATCTCATTTATTAATCCATGAACCTTAGTTAACCTTACTCCAGAATTTCAAGAACAATTCTTTTACCTCTTTTTACACCAGCTGCACCAAGTATTGTTCTGATAGCTCTTGCTGTTCTTCCCTGTTTACCGATGACTTTTCCAAGATCACCCTGATCAACTCTCAATTCGATTACAGTTGTTTTTTCGCCTTCAACTTCATCAACTCTCACATTTTCTGGTTTGTCAACAAGTGATTTTACGATAAATTCTACCAACTCTTTCATATCTAACCTCCATCTTTACTTTTCAGACATTTTTTTTAAAATACCAGCTTTAGACAAAAGGCTGTTCACAGTGTCAGTGGGGATTGCACCCGTTTTAAGCCATTTAAGGGCTTTCTCTTCATCGATTTTTACTTCAGCAGAATCAGGCAGAGGGTTATAATATCC
>JAINCL010000323.1:0-1290 GCA_036574145.1 Deferribacterales bacterium
ACAAACATCTCAAGGCAATCTAAATAACCTTGCCTTAAGACTCTTCCGAGGATACATGGGGCAGGCTAATTTTATACATCTTTTTTGGTTTTCAACTATAAAGTTTTTGTATCTTCATTGCCAAATATGTCCTGATGTTTTATTTTTCTTGGGATAATAGCGAACATGCGAGGTCATCACCCATTGCATAAGTTTACTCAGACTGTTTAGTTTTGTTGATACAAAAAGAAGATGAAAATGGTTTGGCATACGAGTATAAGCATAAATTTCAACTTTTTCTTTTAAAGATTAAAAACTAAATCAGAGCTTTTTAAAATACCATCATTAAATTTAAAAATCTCTGCATTTAAAAATATATCTGTGCCGTCTCTATCGGTAATATTATCTACTGCTTTGATAAAACCGTTTGACAACTGATAAAATTTATATTCAGATTGATTGCCTTCAAACAAGACAGTATCCGTATCGCTGCCTCCATATATTATATCATCTCCGCCTCCGCCATATAAAATATCATTACCGTCAAATCCATATAAAATATCATTGCCGTCAAGCCCATATAAAATATCATCTCCTGTCTGTGAACCGTTGTTTGGGTTAATAATAGCTATTGCATTATCGCCGGCTGTTAAAATTTTATTCCATGAAGAGTCTGTTGGATAAGAATAAAGGGGAATTAATATTTCGGAATTATATTGAATTGCCATTTGTATCTGTTCGTCAAAAGTAGAAGTAATACTATCCCATGGATTTGTATTATTTTGTCCATCTTCTGTAACATATACATATTTAGCTCCACTTGTAAAATATTCATTAGCCGCATCAAGCACCTTCTCTTGAGAAAAAGAGTGTCCCAATGCTGCTATTTTAGACGGAGAAACTCCATTATCAATAGCTTGAGTAATATATTGAGTTTCTACTTTTGAGTTTTCAACGACAACTAAAATATCAGCATAATCAAAATATTCGTTTGTTTCAGGAGCTGTACCAACGTTAAAAATTACCTTTAGACCTAATGAATGACTATAATCGGCAATTTGTTTATAAAACGACAAATCTTTTGTAAGCCCGGATGTTTCATCTATAAAAATATACGAAATTTTTGGATAAAATTTTTTCATAAACCAAATATCTTGCTGAACTTCTGAAATGTTTCTTTTTCCATAACTTGAATATACATATCCTGCAACTTTAACTGAATTTTCAGATAGCGTCTGTATCCCTGCAATGTAGTCACTATTTGCACCTCCTCCTATAATTGCATCATCTGACGATGTTCCATAAATGGTA
>JAINCL010000324.1:0-4806 GCA_036574145.1 Deferribacterales bacterium
CCTCTTCAAACTCTTTTGCAAGGTTAATATTTTTCTCATCTGATTCCAGTAGTTGATATATAGATATAGGCTCTGTTTTACCTTTAACAACCACTTTATCTACTACTCTTGTTGTGAATGGTTGGGTTAACCTTTTTTGAGTTGTTTCGCTTATTATAATATTTGTATGATAAAATTTATTTAAACTTTCAAGTCTTGAGGCAAGATTAACAGTGTCACCTATTGCAGTATAGTCAAACCTTACATCTGAACCGATATTTCCAACTGTAGCTTCACCGGTATTTACACCTATACCGATCTCAACTGTAGGTAAACCCTCCTGTTGGAATTTTTTACTCAACTCTTTAACAGTTTTATACATCTTAAGAGCAGCGGTACATGCTTTATCAGGGTGATTTTCAAGATCTATGGGTGCGTTAAATATTGCCATTATTGCATCACCAATATATTTGTCAAGCATTCCACCATTCTCTATGATTATGTTGGTAAGTGGGGTATTTAGTTGGTTTAACATATATACCACCTCTTCAGATTTGAGCTTTTCTGAGATGGTGGTAAACCCTCTTATATCGGTGAATATAACAGTGATCTCTCTATTTTCACCACCAAGCTTTAATTTATCTGGATCTTTTAACATTATCTCCACTACTTCAGGGGATACATATGTTGAGAAGGCTTTTCTAATTTGTGCAGATTTCTGATCTACCATCAGGAAAAGGATTATCTCCATCAATAGTGCTGAAGTAAATAGTGAAGTTAAATGATGAAATTCGCTCAGCCAAATATATTTGTATATAAAAAGAGCGTTTGAAAGACTTATAATAATCATTCCAATAGCAACATAGCATATTATTCTAAAATGGATCTTCCTTATTAGGGAAACTAAAAACGATATTAAAGGTATTAAGAGAATAATTGTTAAATCGATATTTTTCTTGTCTGTTAGAAAGTTATTTTGAAGTATATTTGATACAAGAGTATAATGCAAAGAAACTCCAGGGGTAACTGGATCAATAGGGGTAGGTCTTAGATCGAATACCCCAACTTCGGTAATGCCTATTATAACAATTTTGTCTTTGAAATAATCAGGTTTTACTTTTTCTGATAAGAGATCAAAGGCAGATATATATTTAACATCATCATAATAGTTTAATCTAATATAATTTTTATTTTTTAATTCTATGTTGCCAAGTTTAAAAGATTTAAACCCTTTTTCATCCAATATAACTTCTATATCTTTGTTCATATAAAATCTTAAAAGCTGGAAACCAATGGAAGGGAATAGAGTACCTCTGTAGATGTATCCAAGAGGATAATTTCTATATAGTCCATCAGCATCTGGTTCAATGGAAAAGAAGGCACTTGCAAGCCCTGAGTTTGTTATAATTGGAATATTTGCTTCAATAAAATTAAACTCCCTTATATGCGTTGATTGGGATTCCATTTTGACTCTGAAGATGGAGAAATCTGAAAGTGTATTAAATGTTTCCTCATCTATGTCTTCTGTTGCGTTATCTCTAAAAAAGAATCCAAGAATAACGTTCCCGTTATTGGCTATGGTGTTTGCGAGAATCTGATCACTTTCTTCATTGGAAGGTTCAGAAAATACTATATCAAGCCCTACTACTGAAGCTTGATTCAATTTTTCAATAAGTTCTGCTATCTTTTTTCTATCCCATGGCCATCTACCTATTTTATTTATACTTTCTTCATCAATATCAACAATAACAACCCTTTCGTCTGGCTTGTGATCTATGTTTAAGAGATGTCTTATCTTAAATTTTGAGTCGTTTATGGGGTTAGCAATCTTTTTTAAAAGGGGGAATTTAGATTCGTACAGGAATAGTGTAAATAAAATGGTTAAAAAGATAGCTATGATTTTGTAAAGTGTAAATTTTTTCATAGTTCTGATTCCTCTACCATCTTCATTAGTTTATGGTAAAGTTGATGGGATGATATACCGAATTTTTTTGATATCTTTTTGATATCTTCCCATTCAATGGAATATTTAACGATATCGCCATGCTTAAATCTTTTTACTCGGAATTCTTCACCCTGAAATTTTAAATTGTGAAAGGTTCTATCCATTTCTATTCGGTTAATATTTATATATCTTATCCCGGCAGAAGTTGTATATTTTAGAATAATGTTTATGAGATTCTCTTTTTGTGATTCATTGCATAGTACAGATAATTTTATTGCAGGTCTATTTTTTTTCATGAATATCGGCGTGAAAAATGTATCAAGAGCACCGTTTGAGAAGAGTAATTCCATGATATCTCCGAGCGGTTCACCACTCATATCATCTATATTGGTTTCCAATAATACAAGTTGTTCAATACTAGCGTTATCTTCTATCTCAAATAACCTTAGGATATTAGGTATCTTTTTAAACTCTTTTGTGCCGGTGGAGTAGTAGCAGTTTTTTATAACCCCTCTGAAAGTATATGTGACTTTTTTTACATAATGTTTCAGTATAGCTGCTCCGGTGGGTGTGGTTAGTTCTTCAGGAATATCGATACGTTCAATGGGGAAATTGGAAAGTATATCAGCAGTTGCTGGGGCCGGTATAGGTATCAATCCGTGGGCGCTTTTAATCAGCCCATGACCTAATTTGGCAGGTGAGGAATATATCTCAACTTGACCTATCTTGTTCATAACATAAGCTGTACCTAAAATATCTATAATCGAATCCAGTGCTCCCACCTCATGGAAATGGATATAATCGATGGATGAACCATGAATTTTGGCTTCCGATTCAGCTATTAAATGGAAAATGGCTATAGCATCATTCTTTACCTTTTCATCCAATGGTGCACTTTCGATTATTGACTTTATCGATTTAAAATCTCTATGGATATGAGGTTCGTTAGTTATCGATATATCGAGTTGTTTACAGAGGATACCATTGACAAACTTATCTTTGAGGTTAAGTTTAATGGATGTTTTAAAAATACTACTTATAAGCTCCGAAAGTTGATGGCATTGATCTGATAGCTGTAATAACACAGCTAAAGTCATATCACCAGAAATTCCTGAATTCATATCAAAGTATAACTTTTTCATAAAGATACTTTAAAGATTTTTTTTAAAATTTCAATAAAAGATTGACAAAATCGTCATTTTTCTAAATATTTTTATTAGTAAAAAATAAAGGAGATAAAATGCCACATCTTACAAGTAATATTTTTGAGGATCTTAAGTTGAAAATTAAAGGTGATTTATACACAGATAAGCTAAGAAGGTTGATGCATGCTACTGATGGTAGTATATTTAAATTAGAACCTGTAGCTGTGGTATATCCAAAGAATAGAGATGATGTTCTTGAAACTATAAATTTTGCACGTAAATATGGGTTTAGTATCCATTCGAGAGGTGCAGGTAGTGGGTTATGCGGATCAGCTATAGGTAGAGGTATAATTATCGATTTTGCTAAATATATGAATAAACTTATCGAACTAAATCTTGAGGAAAGGTATTTTATTTGTGAACCTGGATACCGTTTCGGAGAGCTCGAGGTTGCATTAAAGGGTAAGGGTCTATTTTTCCCCCCTGATCCTTCCAGTGGTGAATATGCAACATTTGGTGGTATGTATGGGACCAATGCCAGCGGTGCCCATTCGGTAGAATATGGGAATGTGGCAGATTATATTTTAGATGCTGAGATTGTTTTAAGTAATGGAGATATCTATTCTCTTAATGAGCTTGAAAATGCTGAATATGAAGAGCTTCCTAATATGTTTAAGGAACTCTATGATTTATATATTGCCAATCAGGAAGTAATTGAAAAAGCATACCCCGATATAAAATATAATGTTGCAGGGTACAATATAAGAAATCTTGTGCAGGATGGTAAGTTAAAACTTGGTAAGCTTCTTGCCGGATCAGAAGGGACCCTTGCTGTTGTTACAAAACTAAAATTTAAGCTGGAACCTAAACCAGATTTCGACTCTTTGGTGGTGGCTTATTTTGATGATATAATCTCATCTGCAAAAGCTGTTCAGAGGATTATGCCACTGAAACCTGCTGGTATTGAGATTATGGATAAATCTCTTTTGAAGATAGCTAAAGATACCGATGAGACACTCAGGGATAAGATCCCCAATGGGATAGATAATGTGCTTCTAATTGAGTTCGATTCTTACAATAAGGAAGAGGTGCAGGAAAATGCCATAAAGGCTAAAAAGATTTTGGAAGAGGAGCAGTTATCCAGCAGTAGTTTTTTAGCCATTGATGAGGAGGATAAAGGGAGATTTTGGGCTATTAGAAAGGCTGCTGTACCTATACTTTATAAGTTAAAAGGTGAAAAGAAGATTCTTGCATTAATTGAAGATGCTGCTGTTCCGCTTGATAATCTTGTGGAGTATTTTAAAGGTACATATGAGCTTTTGGGGAATCATGGTGTTGATTTTGTAGTTTATGGGCATATTGCAAAGGGTTTGATGCATACAAGACCGTTATTGAATCTTAAAGATTCTGAAGATGTTAAGAAATTAAAATTAATAGCAGATGATTTTTTTGAATTGGTGAACGGCTTAGGAGGTGTTGTTTCTGGTGAACATGGTGATGGTAGAATAAGAAGCTGTTATATAAGAAAGCAGTATTCTGAGATATACCCTCTTTTCCTTAAAGTTAAATCTATATTTAATAATGAAGGTAATTTTAACCCCGAGATAATCACATATCATGATGAATATCAGGTCATGAAAAATCTCAGATATGGTTCTGAATACAAAACAGTTGAAACAGGGAAAACATTGCTGAAATGGGAGACCCCTTTTTATGAAGAGATAGAAAAGTGTCACG
>JAINCL010000325.1:0-1194 GCA_036574145.1 Deferribacterales bacterium
CCATAGCTATTAAGGCATCTATATTATCTATATTGGAAGTGTCAGTTATTTCTTGCTTCTCAGGCTCGATAATTGGTTCATCTACAGCTACAAATGAACTGTTTTTTGAGGAAGAAAGGTCTATAGATTCTTCTTCTATCTTATTGGTGGGCTCAGTTTCAGCAGCTGATTCTTTTTGATTTGATATATCTGAAAGATTTCCACTGCCACCTTTAAATTTCTTTTTTAATTCGCTGTCTATAGCTTTCCCTTCATATATTAATGAATCTATATCCAGTAAAATTATTAATCGCTCATCATATTTACATATACCTAATATATATTCCTGCCCTATATTACCAACAAGAGGTGGTGTCGGTTCTATCATAGATTTGTTAATTCTCACCACCTGGGTTACTTCATCAACCACAAAACCGATATTTTCTTTCTCAAATCTTACAACAATAATACGAGTTTTTTTATCAAAATCTGATTTTTCAAGGTTAAACCTAACCCTAAGATCCACCACAGGTATTACCTTCCCCCTAAGGTTCATAACGCCCATAACATAGCTTTCTGTGCGAGGGACAGAGGTTATCTCAACAAGTCTAATTATTTCTTGAATTTTTAGTACATCTATTGCATACTCTTCATCACCAAGTTTAAACCCTACTAATTGTAAAAGATCTTCATCTTTAATCTCTTTTTGATCTTCAATGTACAATTGTTGAGACTGCATATGTGCACCCCTACAGTTTATTGATAATTAAGTCTCTTATTTCATCAAAGTATTCTTTATGAGCCTTATCCACATTGAGATAATACGGCTCTAATCTCTTTAAACTTTCACTCACATATATATCATAAGGTAAAAAACCTAATTTTTCAACAGAAATTCTTAAATATTTTTTAGAAACATTTTCAAATCCGTAAAATATATTAAGCTCTTTTTTAAATTTTAACATATTCAGCACTAAACCTACTTTATAATTTTCGAGGATATCGATAATCTGAATAGGTAATGTACTATCAATTTTGTCCAGCTCTTCTAAAATATCATCCACAGATTGATAATTCATACTCCTGCTTCTAAGTTTATTACAGATGTTTTCCAGTCTCGGGTCTTTAAAAAGATGTCTTTCTATTTTTCTATAGAGAGCTATTTTCAAAAAACCGTATGAATTCTCTATGGAGGTTGGCTCACTATTTAGAATC
>JAINCL010000326.1:0-1820 GCA_036574145.1 Deferribacterales bacterium
GTATTTATTCTCTTTTAAAATATCATAAGCTATATTGGATAATTTTTCATAATGTTTAGATCTTTCTGCTAAATATCTCTCATATTCTGGATGCTCCATTATCTCAGGTATCGCAATCTGTGGTAACGTCGTAGAACATACCTCAGACATCTTTTTCTGAACAATCATATTTACATATTCAGCAAAATCTTTATCTTTATCAGTATTGTAAAACTCCATCCAACCGCACCTCGAACCTGGCCATGGAAATTCCTTTGATATCCCCTTTAAACTTATAGCAGGTAGATCTCCAACTATATCGGCAAGTAAAGTAGATTTTTTACCATTATAAACTATACGATTATATATCTCATCAAATATTAGAAATAGGTTATTATCCTTTGCAATTTTGACAATTTCCCTTAATATAGATTCTGGATAAACAAAACCTGTGGGGTTATCTGGGTTTAAAACAAGTATCCCAACTATAGCAGGATAACGTCTTACCTTTTCCCTTATCTCATCGAGATCTGGTTCCCAATTTTTTGCAGGATTCATTCTATATGTTATAGGTGGTATAGAAGCATGTAATACCTCGGAAATATAATGGGATGAATATGTTGGTTCCGGTAGAAGAACTCTAACATCAGATTTTATACAGCTATAAAGTTTATCTACGGCATCTCCAAGTCCGTTGAAGAAAAGGATATCATCAGCTGTTATCTGAACACCCCCTCTTTTATTTATCGAATTTGCAAGATATTCTCTTGTTTTTAAAATCCCTTTTGTAGGGGAATATCCATAACTTTCATTCTTTGAAGCAACACTTTTAACAACATCTTTCATCCATTCAGGTATCTGCTCACCCTTGTTAACAGGATCACCAATATTTTCCCAAGTTACTTCAATCCCATTTTTTTTGAGTTCATCAGCGACAAGCACTATGTTTCTAATCTCATAGGTTAGTCCACTGTTACCCTTTGCAATATGGTACCTCATATTTCACCTCTTTTATTATTAATCTGAATCTTTTCCCCTTTTTCTGAAATGCATCTTTAATGGTATACCTTCAAAACCGAACGATTCCCGAACCATATTAAATAGAAATCTTTGATAACTAAAATGAACAGCTTCAGGATAGTTAACAAAAACCACAAATTCTGGCGGTTTCACAGCCACCTGAGTCATATAGAAAAATTTTAATCTTCTATTCTTAATCATCGGCGGCTGATGTATTCTTTGAGCCTCTTCTAGCAATTCATTCAGCTTAGCAGTGTTTATACGTTTACTCATCTCTTCATTCAATTTCTTAGCTGCAGTAAATACCTTAAAAATATTCCTCCTCTCCTTTGCAGAAATAAATAAAAAGGATGGTTTATAAATAAATTTTAATTTCTCCTCTATCTCCTCCAGAAATCTCTTCTGTGCCTCATTTTTATTTTTTACCACATCCCATTTATTTATAACAATAACTGCAGGTTTCCCCATCTCATAAACATCTGCAATCACTTTTACATCTCTATCTGTTATACCTTCATTGGCATCTATAACTGCCACAGCCACATCAGCCCTTTCAATGGAATCAAAAGCTCTATAATACCCATATTTTTCAATTCTATCTTTGAACATTACAGATTTCTTCCTGATCCCAGCAGTATCTATTAAAAGATACTTTTCATTATTCCATTCAAAAAATGTATCCACAGCATCCCTCGTCGTTCCGGGTATATCAGTCACTATAACCCTTTCTTCGTTCAACCATGCGTTTATTAAACTAGACTTACCAACATTGGGTCTCCCCACAACAACAATTTTTAAAATATCACTATCTTCAATTTCAG
>JAINCL010000327.1:0-6687 GCA_036574145.1 Deferribacterales bacterium
ACCCAATTACCCCACAAAATGAAGTAACTGCATATATGTCTAAAAGAATGGTGGAACTTGGCAGGGCTTTTGTTCAGGCAGAAAGTGAAGTGGCAGCTATAAATATGGTTTACGGTGCTGCATCAACAGGTGAATTAGCCATGACCACATCATCAAGTCCTGGTATAGCTTTAATGCAAGAGGGGATTTCCTACATGTGTGGAGCCGAAGTACCAGCTGTCATTGTAAATATGTCAAGGGGAGGTCCTGGATTGGGTAACATAGGACCAAGCCAAGCAGATTACAACCAGGCTACAAGAGGTGGAGGGAATGGTGATTACTTCTTGATTGTATATGCACCAAGCACACTACAAGAGGCTGTTGATATAACTTACAAATCTTTTGAAGTTTCCCAAAAATACAGGAATCCTGTTCTTATCTTAGGTGATGGTGCACTTGGACAAATGGCTGAAACCGTTGAACTACCTGAATTTAAGAATATAGACAGAAAAGATCAAGGCTGGGAGCTTAACGGTTGTAAAGATAGAGCACCAAGATCAGTAAAATCTTTGAGATTAGCTGAAGGTACCCTCAGAACTCATTGCTTACATTTGAAAGAAAAATACGAATTGGTGAAAAAAAATGAGGTAGAGTTTGAATTAACTGGAGAGGATTACGATATACTTTTAATTGCATTTGGCACATCTGCAAGAGTAGCAAAAAGTGCCATAAAAGAAGCTAAAAAAAATGGAATAAAGGTAGAACTTTTTAGGCCGATAATCATTTGGCCTTATCCATACTTACAATTAGCTGAAGCCGCTAAAAAAGCCAAAAAAGTTCTTGTGGTTGAGATGAACAATGGTCAAATGCTATTCGATGTAATTTATGCAGTAAAAGATGAAAGTAAAGTAGAATTTTTAGGCAAACCTGGTGGTGAAGTGGTGGCACCAGATGAAGTTTACGAAAAAATTGTTTCCATAAAGGGGTGAAGAATGAAAGTGGTATATGAAAAACCTCAAAGTTTAACAGATAATAAATCGATTTACTGTCCAGGATGTAATCATGGATTAATACATAGACTGGTCGCAGAGACTATAGATGCTTTGAATCTGAGAGAGAAAACACTGGCAGTTGCACCTGTTGGTTGTGCAGTGCTTTTGTATGATTATTTTAATTTTGATGTTGTGGAAGCCCCACACGGTAGAGCTCCAGCCCTTGCAACAGGTATAAAAAGAGTAAGACCAGACTTAAATGTTTTTACATATCAGGGAGATGGTGACCTTGCTTCTATAGGTATGGCTGAAATTATTCACGCAGCCAATAGAGGGGAAAATGTTGTGGTGGTATTTGTAAATAATGCCAACTATGGCATGACAGGTGGTCAGATGGCACCAACAACGTTACCCGGACAAAAAACAACCACCACCCCTTTTGGAAGGGATACTAAGCATGACGGTTTCCCCTTCAGGATGGCAGAATTAATCGGATCCCTACCAGCAGTCGCGTATTCAACCAGGGTTAAAGTTACATCACCAAAACATGTCATGCAAGCTGCAAAAGCTCTAAAAAAAGCTTTCCATAATCAGGTTGAGGAAAAAGGTTTTTCTTTTGTTGAATTTCTTTCAACCTGTCCTACAAACTGGAGTATGAATCCTGTTAAAGCTCTCAGATGGGTAGATGAGGTAATGGAAAGCTATTATCCATTGGGCACTTTTAAAGATATTGACGGAGGTAAATAATGTATTTCGATTGTATAATGGCTGGTTTCGGTGGTCAAGGGATTTTAAGTGCAGGTATGATGCTTGCCCATATGGCGGTTAGTCAAAATCTTAACGCAACATGGTTTCCATCCTATGGTGCAGAGCAGAGAGGCGGTACAGCAAACTGTATGGTTGTGGTATCTGATGAAGAGATTGGTTCTCCAGTCATCACAAAACCCCATTTCGGCTTTATAATGAACTACCCCTCCCTTGTAAAATTTCAACCAAGATTTAAAACAGACGCAGGAGTCATATTGGATACATCTTTAATACCTCTTGAATATATAAATAGAAAAGATATAAATTTTTACGGCATAAATGCCACAGAATTGGCAGAAAAGCTCGGCAATGTAAAGGTATCCAATGTCTTAATGATCGGATCCTTGCTAAAAGTTTCAAACCTTTTTGACCTTACAATAGCTGAAGAGGCTCTAAAATATGCAATACCAGAAAAATATCACCACTTACTCGATATCAACAAAAAGGCTCTTGAAACAGGATTTAAAGAGGTAAAAAAATTGTATTAGAATTTGGAGGGGCTTTCACCCCTCTTTTTTTTTATTTGTGGTCCAATTAAATATCATTTTATATTTCTAAATATATAATATATCCCCACCGTTATAAAAGCCAACAACCCAAGGGAGCCTCCAAAACCGATGATATAGGGATAAATCTTAATAAAAACAATGACACCCATAAATGAAATTATGAGAACATCAATTAAATTATCAATGATTCTACTGGAACTCATTGCTACAAATCCAGCAACTACTGATATATTATAAAAATCATTACCAATGTAGCTATATAAAAACTTTACAATGCCTAAAAATATCATGAACAATGATGCACCTCCAACTATACCCAGATCAAAATGCCGTATAAAAGTTAATGTCAGAGACAAAGCCAGTAAAAATACTAAAAAGTATAGTCCAACCATCTACCCACCAAAAAGAAAAAATACAATATAAACCCCAACAAAAGCTATAGCCCCCAGCTTACCTCCAAAACCTTGGAAATGGTTTTTCATCAACAGATAAAAAAAACCACTGATCATTGCAGATATTATTAGATAAAAGTAATTTTCATAAAAACTCAATTTGCTCATCCCCACAAAAGCTCCACAAAAAGCAGCAAATTGTATATCTACAAAACTCTTATCTAATTTAGATATCAGATAACCTGTAAATCCAATCAAACCAGCAGAAAGAATAGGATCTGTAAATCTACCAAACCAATGAGTTATTAAAGCAGAAAAAACGGTTATTAAAATTTCTAAAATGGTAACGTAGCTAATTATTATGTGACCAACTTTAAAGTTGGTAAGAAAAATTGATGTAACAAATAATATTAAAATAATACCGGTTAATAAATCGAATCCACTCAAAATAAAAATCTTAACTAGAAGATATATAATTAAGGATATAAAAATTATTGTTGACAGATACTTAGATTTATCGATCCATTTAAACATCTTCTATATTATTGATTCTCTTTTGTCCCTAACAATAACCGCATAAGCAGAATGGTTATGGATACTTTCATGATTTTCACTGGATACTTCAAACCATGTTACCCTATCATCGTTAAGTAATCTAAAAGCAACATTTCTTACAATATCTTCAACAAAAACAGGATTTTCATAAGATTTCTCTGTAATAAACTTCTCATCCTCCCTTTTAAGTAAAGAGTATATAGGCGAGCTTGCAGATTCTTCAGCGATCTCGATAATATCCTCTATCCATATCATACCTTTATATCTAAGTTTAATATTTACATAACTTCTCTGGTTATGTGCGCCATAACTACTTATCTCCTTAGAACAGGGGCATACAGATAATACAGGGACTCTAACCGAAATAATGAAATCTTTTTTATCTTTAAAAGAGGAACCATACAACGAACACTCATAATCCATTATAGATGGTAAATTAGAAACAGGAGCATATTTCTCCACAAAATAGGGGAATGTAATTTCTATATGCGACTCTTCAGAATCCAATACCTTCTTTAAATCGTCAAGTATCCCTTTAAAAGACTCTATACCGATGTTTGTTCTGTGATTATTTAAAACCTCTACAAATCGCGACATATGAGTCCCTTTAAAATTATGTGGTAGTTTCACATACATATTAATTCGTGCAACAGTGTTCTGTTTACCATTTTTTTTATCTTTTACAACTATAGGATAAAAAATATCCTTAATACCAACCTTATCGATACTTAAATTTCTATCGTCAAACTGACTTTGAATATCGGCTAAAACCACTACCTTCTCCTAATCTTTTGATTCATAAGATGCATATGGTAAGGCTTAGCCCCCTGAGGTAATTTTTCCACATTAAGCTGTAACCATAGATTACCATAATTCTGCATCTTTATCTTTTTGTTATTTTTCACAGCTTCAAGAGCCGATTCAAGTTTATCGTCAAGAGGCACTTTTTTATTCCCCAAAGTCAAAACTTCCAACGCTTTCTGGTTTTCATTTATTGATTGTAAATAATATGCATATAAGGTATACAAAAATCCTTCTTTAGGAGAACTTTTAATAGCCTTATCAAAAGTCTGTTTCATCAGATCATACTGCTTATTCTTAAAATATAATGTCCCCAACATCGCCATAGACAACCAATTCTTATGAAATCCAGCTTTAAGGTACGGTAAAGCCTCATCAAACCTCTTTTTTGAATATAGGATAATCCCAATTTGTGAATTAATCTGCTCTTTTACAAAAAACTGCCATTTTGCATATTTAAAACCTTCGTTTAATCTTTCAATAGCTTTATCAGCCTTATCGCTACGAATATCCTTCTCCACCAATCTGAACAATTCCGTTAGCTTATTTAAAAAATGTTTCCCCATAAAAAAGTTAATAGCAATAACCACTACCATACCACCAAGCAGAGCCAAAATATAACTCTGCGACAGATAAAACAATATAAGTCCAAATAACGATCCACTCAAAGCCGAAATTATTATAGTATACATAACCACCTCAAAAATTTTATGCTAAATTTTGAATATAGCTTCTATTTATTTAATTTTCAAGAAAAAAATGCCGAAAGTAATATTGAATACCAAATCTGTAAAATAAATAAATCATCCCGATATTATTTCTTAGTTTTCAATTCTCACTTTTTACTTCTAATCAAAAAGATGGCGGATAATTTACCCAGAGGACTTCTGTGGTATCATTTGATGCATTTTTCCAGGAATGGGGTTGGGTGGATTTATATACAGCAGAATCACCTTCTTCAAGAATGAAATGCTCACCTTCAACCACAATCTCTAATTTCCCCTTTATCACAACAACAAACTCTTCACCATTGTGAACATGTGAGTCTTTACCACTAAAAGCCCCAGGCTCGAGAATCATATATAAAGCTTGTAACTCTGTATCACTGAATTGAGGTCTTAAAAGTTCATAGATAACTTTTGATTTTGGATTGACCATCCTATTTCTTTCATTTTTACGAACCACTATGCGCTGATTCTTATTAGGGTTCTCAAAAAAATACATCATATTCACATCTAAAGCATCCGCTATCTTTTTTAGGGATGAAACTGTTGGAGATACAAGATCCCTTTCCACCTGAGACAGAAAACCCAATGAACAACCCGACAGTTTTGACAGCTGTCTTAAAGTCAGATTCTTCTTTAATCTCAAGTCTGCTATCTTTTTACCTATACTCATAAGTTCACTATATAAAACAAAAAAACAGTTGTCAAGAAGATAATTTACATTTTATCGATAATATTACTGTTCTTTATAATGTTCAAACCATGCCACTTATTTTTAAAATAACTAAACTTTTTTTCAAGCTATAAAAAAAATTAACTTATTATAAAATAAAAAAATGTTTGACAATATTAATGAATTGATATATAGAAGTTCATGATTTAAAACTTTAATAATAATCTTTAAAGGAGGCAGTATGAAAAAATTGTTAATCTCAAGTGTAGTAGCAGCTGTTGTGGCAGCAGGCAGTATTTCTTATGCAGCTGAATTACCTTTAGGTATTCAGGGGCCAGAGACTGGAAACCTTGCTACTTATGGACAAAAGACACTTGCAGGCGCAAAATTGGCCGTTGATGAAATCAATGCAAGTGGAGGTATTAATGGTAATACCCTTAAATTAATTAACTATGATAGTAGAGGGGATAAAGCAGAAGCAGCAAATATTATTCAAAGATTTATAAACAAAGATAAAGTTTGTGGTGTAATTGGTGAACCAACTTCTGGAGCAACATTTGTTATTGGGCCTATAGCAAACAAAGCAAAATTACCTTTAATATCTGCAGGTGCTACTGCAGACGGAGTAGTTGAAAAAAAACCTTTTGTATTCAGAAATACACTATTAGACTCTGATGGTGCTCCAGCAACACTTAAATATCTCATGAATACAAAAAAATGGAAAAACTTTGTTTTAATCACCTCAGTAAATAATGACTACTCTGTTGGTATGTCTAAGCTTTTTAGAGATGCTGCTAAAAAATTCAAGGCAAACATTGTAGCTGAACAGAAAGTGTCTGATGGAGATAAAGATTTCTCTGCTCAAGTCACATCTATTAAAAATACTAAGTTTGATGCAATCCTTTATACCGGATACTATCCAGAGGCTGCCTTGTTGCTTCTTGAACTTAGAAAACAGGGTATTAATGCCCCTATAGTTGGTGGTGACGGTTTGTTGTCTCCAGAACTATGGAAAGTTGCTAAAGATGCTGCATTAGGTTCAATAATCTATGCAGGATTCTCTCCTGAAGCAAAAGCTAAAAAAGTTCAAGAATTTGTAAATAAGATGAAATCAAGGGGCGAAGCAGATATGTTCTCTGCTCAGGGGTATGATGCTGTTTATCTGTTTGCAGTAGCTATGAAGAAAGCAAAAACTACAAACTGTGCAGATGTAAAACAGAGAGAAGCAATCAGAAATGCTCTTGCTAATTTAGG
>JAINCL010000038.1:0-1914 GCA_036574145.1 Deferribacterales bacterium
GTAGATGAGAACACATCTACAAATCTGCAACCGGTGGGAGAAGCCCGTTGGACTTACTCGGTAAGTAAATTAGCAGGAGAACATCTGATACATAGTTATCATACACAGTATGGCTTGCGGGCTGTAAGTGTTCGGCCTTTTAACATCTATGGTCCTGGCCAGGTGGGTGAGGGAGCAATCCATCAATTTATAGTCAGAGCAATTAAAAATGAGCCACTCATTATTCATGGAGAAGGGGATCAGATCAGGTCTTGGTGCTATATTGATGACTTAGTAGATGCTCTTATCCTCTGCTTAGAAAATGAGAAGGCAATTGGGGAAGTATTTAATATAGGGAATCCTAAGGGAACTATTACTATCTTAAGTCTAGCAGAGAAGGTTATCCAGTTGGCTAATTCTTCTTCTCAGATTATCCATGTACCAAAAACTTACGTAGATGTAGAACTTCGTATCCCGAGCATTGAGAAGGCTAGAACACTTTTAGGCTTTGAACCAAAAGTAGACCTTAACGAAGGCATTAGGAGGACTATAAAATGGTACAAAAACAATCTCAGAATAGCATAAATGAGAAAATAAGACTATCTAAGCCGTACTTGGGAGATAAAAGAAGTCTTATGGTTTTAATTGAGGAAATCTTAGAAAATGGTCTTCTTGTTCAAGGTAAGTATGTGGCTCAATTTGAGCAATTAGTTGCGGATTATCTTCATGTCAAGCATGCAGTGGCAGTAAGCTCTGGTACAGCTGCTCTACATCTATCTTTAATTGCTCTTGGTATAGGTCCGGAAGATGAAGTGATTGTTCCTGCCTATACTTTTCCTGCAACAGCTAATGTTGTGGAATTAGTAGGGGCAAAACCTGTTCTGGTAGATGTGGACCTCGAGACTTATAATCTCTTAATAGATCAAATAGAAAAATCAATCACTTCTAAGACGAAGGCTATAATTCCGGTTCATCTCTTTGGAAACCCTTTAGATATGGACCCGATTATGGAGATAGCTAAAGAGTATAACTTATGGGTTATCGAAGATGCTGCTGGAGCTCTTGGGTCAGCTTATAAAGGTAGAAAGTGTGGCACGATCGGTAATCTTGGCTGCTTTAGCTTCCATCCTCGGAAGGTTTTAACTACTGCTGAAGGTGGAATGGTTGTTACAAACGACGATGATTTAGCTGAAAAAGTTCGTGTCTTAAGAAATCATGGCATGAAAGTTGGCAAATCTAAGGTTGATTTTATTGTAGCTGGTTTTAATTATAGGATGAATGAAATTGAAGCAGTTTTAGGAATAGCCCAGATGAGGGAAATTCAAGATACCATTAGCGAGCGCCAAAAACTGGCAGAGCTTTATGTAGATGCGTTAAAGGGTATTTCCAGTATCTCTTTCCAGAAAACAATACTCAATTCCACGAGTGTTTGGCAGGCTTTTGTTGTTAGATTTATAGATAAAGACAGTGGTTCCATTTTAAAACTTCTACAAGACACAAACATTGAGGCGAATATAGGCACTTACGCACTGCATTTATTAGAGTTTTACTCTAATAAGTATGGTTATAAACCCTCGGATTATCCAAATGCAACAGAGTTATATCGTAGGAGTTTAGCTCTTCCTTTTTATAATCGTATGACTTCCGAGAGTGTAAAAGAAGTAAGCGCTACTTTAAGGAGGATTGTTTATGAAAATCGAGCCCACTAAAGTAAATAAGAGTCATGGAAGTGGTGAATTTGATCCAAAAGATTTCAGGCACTTGGGTAAGGGCGTTGTTTTTGAGAAAGGGGTTTTGGTATTTCATCCACAGAATATTGAAATAGGCGACAATGTCTATATTGGACATTACACCATTCTTAAGGGCTATTACAAAAATCTTATGCAAATTGGCGACCATACTTGGATTGGTCAACAATGTTTTCTTCATAGTGCT
>JAINCL010000328.1:0-1272 GCA_036574145.1 Deferribacterales bacterium
CCAAGTATTAAGTTTTCATAAACTGTAAGATTGGGGAAGACCTGCCTACCTTCAGGGACCTGTATTAAACCTTCGGCTACAATTTTATCAGTTTTCCAATGGGTTATATCTTTATTAAGGAAATGTATTTCACCTGCTACAGGTTTTATCAATCCAGAGATGGTATTTAATGTGGTGGTTTTTCCGGCTCCGTTACCACCAATAATGGTAACTATTTCACCCTCTTTAACATGTAGATCTATCCCTTTTAATGCTTCTATATGGCCGTATTTGCTATAGATATTTTTAAGTTTAAGCATGTTCCACCTCTTTACCAAGGTAGGCTTCAATTACTCTTGGATTTTTTCTAATTTCATCAGGTGTTCCTTCAGCAATTAATTTTCCATAGTCGAATACCACGATTCTATCGGAGATCCCCATTACTAATTTCATGTCGTGTTCGATAAGGAAAATAGTCTTTTTAAGTTCGGACCTTATTTTATTAATAATCTCCATTAATTCTAGTGTTTCCTGTGGGTTCATACCAGCAGCCGGTTCGTCAAGGAGAAGAAGTTCAGCTCCTGTTGCCATAGCACGAGCTATCTCAAGTTTACGTTGCTTACCATATGGTAGATTTTGAGCTTGTTCTTTTTTATTACCAAGAAGACCCATATAATCCAGAAGCGCTTCAGCTTCTTCTATACATTTTTTCTCTTCAGCCATGTAGCTAAAGGTTCTCAATATTGATTGTAACATGTTTGTTTTTCTTCGGCAGTGCATTGCTATAATGATGTTATCTATTACTGATAGTTGACCAAATAACCTGATATTTTGAAATGTCCTTGCTATACCCATTTCAGTTATTTTATAAGGTGGGAGCTCATTTAATTTTGTATCTTTAAAATAGACTTCACCCATTGTTGGTAAATATACACCTGTAATTACATTGAATGCTGTTGTTTTGCCAGCTCCATTGGGACCGATCAGACTCAAAATCTCACCCTCTTTTATATAAAAACTTACATCATCTACAGCTTTTAAACCACCGAAATGCATTGATATATTTTTTAGTTCGAGAAGTATATTCGACATAATTTCTCCTAAACATTAACCTTAATCTTTCCGAATAGACCTTGAGGTCTGAATATCATCATGAGAATTAATACTACACCATAGGTTAACATCCTATATTCAGATGCAAATCTTAGGAACTCTGGTATAGTGCTAAGAACAATTGTTCCAGCAATGGCTCCAAATATAGAGCCCATACCACCCAAAACAAGCATACATAAT
>JAINCL010000329.1:0-4016 GCA_036574145.1 Deferribacterales bacterium
AAAGGAGCAGAAAGAAAAATATTTAGAGAAGTTATTAACTGGAGAGTGGCTTGGCGCATATTGTCTTACAGAGCCTGGCTCAGGTAGTGATGCTTTGGGTGCTAAGGCTACAGCTGTACTTTCTGAAGATGGCAAGTATTATATATTAAATGGAACTAAACAGTATATTACAAATTCTGGTTTTGCAGATCTTTTTACTGTTTTTGCGAAGGTAGATAAGCAACATTTCACTGCTTTTTTAGTTGAACGTAACACCCCAGGTCTCTCTTTTGGACCAGAAGAGAAGAAGATGGGTATTAAAGGATCTTCTACGAGACAGGTTATATTAGATAATGTTAAAGTTCCTGTAGAAAATGTTCTTGGTGAGATAGGAAAAGGTCATAAGATAGCATTTAACATATTAAATATTGGTAGATTTAAACTTGGTGCAGCTGTTACTGGTGCATCAAAGTATGCTATTGCTGAGGGTATTAAATATGCTAATATCAGGAAACAATTTGATAGATTGATCAGTAGCTTTGGTGCTATTCAGGAAAAGATAGCAGATATGGGTGCTTATATTTATGCATCTGAATCTCTTGTATATAGATTGGCAGGATTGTTGGATAATGCACTTGATAAGATTGATAAATCATTGCCAAACTATTATGAGGTTTATCAGAAAGAGATAGAGGATTATGCTGTGGAATGTTCTATTTCTAAAGTATTTTGTAGTGATGTTCTTGCATATGTTGTAGATGAAACATTACAGATTTTTGGTGGATATGGGTTTACACAAGAATATCCAGCAGAAAGATTTTATAGAGATGAAAGGATTAATAGAATTTTTGAAGGAACAAATGAAATAAACAGACTATTAATACCAGGTATGATGCTAAGGAAAGCAATGAAAGGGGAACTTCCACTTACTCAAGAGGCAATGAAAGCGCTTAATCTCCTAATGACACCAAGTTTTGATGAGATTGATGAATCAGTTCCTTATGCAAAAGAAAAATATACTTTAAATAATCTAAAAACTCTATTTTTAGTTTTGGCAGGTTCTGCTGTTCAGAAATATATGAATAAAATCAATGATGAACAGGAAGTTTTACTTGCATTGGCAGATATTGCAATTAATATTTTTGCTCTTGAGAGTGCAGTATTAAGAAGTGAAAAATATTTATCTAAAAACAAAAATAAGAAAGCTGAGCTTATGGAGGCGGCAACTAAGATCTTCGCTTTTGAAGCGGTTGAGGCCATAGCTAAGGCAGCTAAAAAGGTAGCATTTTTTGTAGAAGAGGGTGATAATCTCAATATATTGTTAAGTGGTATTAGACGATTTACTAAGTATGATGCCACTGGGTTGTTAAAATATAAAAAGATGTTGGCTTCTGATTTTATTGAGAAAGAGAAGTATACTATATAATAAATAAAAAAGGGGCAATTAAACCGCCCCTTTTTCTTTTTAATAGTTGATTATTATTTTTGTACGGGGAATGGTCCTACAACTCTACCCCATGGATTTACATGAACTTCAAAAGTATTTTTCTTGTCAGTAACTGTTGCAAAATAAGCTGTGCCTCTTGGTCTTTCTACTTTTTCAAATTTTTCGATGCTGAAACCTTTAAGGTTAGATTTCATAAAATCTTCCACAGCTTTTTTTGCTTCATCTTCAGTAATAGGTTTGAATTGTGCATTAGGACCAAAATTTCCTTTCATTCCAGCTTTCATACCACCACAGTATCCAGGACCGTAGCCTTGTCCAATTGCCTGTTTTCCATATCCTGGTCCATAACCATATCCAGGACCCATAGGACCCCATGCGAATGCTGCACTTGAGACAAGGGTTGCTACTGCTGTTAATACTAATAATTTTTTCATAAAAGCCTCCTTGTGATTTATTGTAATTATATAATTGCATATCTTGTGCCATAAAATTGGCATGTATTAAATTATTGATAAATATGTGAAAATAAAGTGAGATTTGTTTTGAGTGTGCAAAAAATTCACATTTTGGGATGGGGAGTGGTTAAGTAGTTGATTAGTTGAGTAGGTTAGTAGTTGGGTGGGAAGTTCAATGTTGAATGTTTAATATTGAATTGAATTGCTTTGCTTGCAGAGACAAAAGAAAATAGCACTGAGAAGCTCTTGAAGTAAGCCCTGTCAGTCTTATAACAATAGGTTAAAGTAAGTTAGTTAGTGGTTCTATTAGTTGATATCTAGGTACTCATCAAAAAATGTAGAAAGATGGAGTACTTTAATATCTTCGTTTTGTTTTAATAAACCACCTTCAATCTGCATAACGCAGCCAGGACAATCTGTCAGAACTATATCGGCACCGGACTCTTTGATGTTTGTGATTTTTTTCTCCAAAATACCTTTTGATATACCTGCAAAATCGATGGAATAGCTACCACCAAAACCGCAACAAACAGCACTATCCTTTAAAGGTATGAAATTTTCACCAAGAATCTCTTTTAAATAACCTTCAGCAGAATTACCTAGACCTCTGCCCTGATGACATGGGGTGTGGTAAGTTACTTTTACATTATCTTTTATTTTAATTTTCAAACCTAATTGTTGTAAGTATTCCCTAAACGACGTAACCTTCGATGCTATTTTATCACTTAGTTTAAACATTTCGGGATTGTCTGATGTAATTTTTTTGAAATCTTCTTTTATTGCCATTCCACAGCTTGGGCATAGCACCAGATAAGCTTCATAATCATCTGGATTGGCCATAAATTTTAAATTTTTTATAATTGTATTTTTTCCACTTTCTTTATCGCCAGCGTGAAGAGCCGGAAGACCACAGCAGACCTGTGTCTTAGGTATTTCCACACTGATACCTAATTTTGATAAAACATTTGTAAGTGCAATACCCATATAAGGGTAAAAATATTCTACTGCACAACCTGGATAGAAAAATACTTTTTTATCACTGATGAAATTGTTTTTTTTGATATTAAAAAGTTGAGAAAATGTTTTTTGGCTAATTGAAGGTAACACTCTAAAATCTTTATTTTTTGGTAGAGGCGTTTTGGCAAGATGTTTACCATCATTTGATAATAATGGTTTTTGAAATATTGAGGCAGCTTTCATTGAAATACTGAATAATGAAGGGTTAGCTATAATTTTCCCATAAATAAATTTTTTTACAGGTGATACCCCATATTTTGAAGAAAGATCTAAGTTTAGTTCTGATATAATACCTTGAAGATCTATTCCAGCAGGGCAGAATTTAGAGCAAGCTTTACAACCTATACATAGGCTTAGAATCTCTCTACCTATTTTATCGTCGTGGAACATTGTTGTTAAAATAGATCCTATTGCACCGATATATATGTGACCAAATGTATGTCCTCCCACCATTTCATAGGCTGGACAAATATTGGCACAGCTGCCGCACCTTATACATTTTAAAGCTTCTTTTAGTATAGGATGATCAAAAAATGACAATCTACCATTATCTAGAAAGACAAAATGTGTTTCCTTTATTCCATCAGGATTTTTAGTAGATTCATTTCTCCCTTTAATCCATGTAACATAAGTGCTAATGATCTGCCCGGTGGCTGCTTTGGGTAAGAGTTTAATAACTTTTAAAGCTTCGGAGAAATCTTTAACGAGCTTTTCATAACCAACTAATACTATATGTACAGGGGGGAGTGTTGTTGTTAGCCTAGCGTTACCTTCATTAGTAACAAGGGCGATTGTTCCAGAATCTGCTATAGCAACATTAGCTCCTGTAATTCCTACTTTTGCTTTGAAATAGTAGTCTCTTAGATATTTTCGTGCAATTTTTACCATTTTTTCTATATCGTTGTCATCTATCTCTTCTCCTGTGTATTTTCTAAAGATTTCTGCAACCTGTTGTCTAGATTTATGTATAGCTGGCATAACCATATGTGAAGGATGTTCTTTGGCTATTTGAAGGATCAACTCCCCAAGATCTGTTTCAATCGGTTTTAAACCTTCATTTTCAAGATAATCATTTAGCTTTATCTCTTCAGAAGTCATCGATTTTGATTTAACGATGT
>JAINCL010000330.1:0-1830 GCA_036574145.1 Deferribacterales bacterium
GTAAAGCTTTTTCGTTAACTGCCTTTTACGATAGTATGATATCTAGATACTTTAATCAGATTTTGGATGTAAAGTTCCCAGAACTTGTAACTGTTGCTGGTAGATTAAATGAGATTATGAGGTATGGAGAGAATCCTCATCAGAATTCAGCATTTTATACCCATCCATTAATAAAAGAAGTTTCGGTGTCAACTTCTAAAAAGTTACAAGGTAAGGAACTTTCCTTTAATAATATCGTGGATATAAATGCTGCTTTTGAATTACTAAAAGAGTTTGATGAACCAGCCTCTGTAATAGTAAAACATAACAATCCCTGTGGAGTAGCTATAGGTAAAGATATTTTAGAAGCTTATCAGCTTGCTTTAGAATGTGATCCTGTAAGTGCCTTTGGGGGTATTGTTGCAGTAAATAGAGAAGTTGATGGGAATTTAGCAGAGGAGTTGAAGAAATTATTTTTAGAGGTTGTGATAGCTCCTAAATTCAGTAGGGAGGCTTTGGATCTTTTGGGAGAAAAGAAGAATTTAAGATTGATTGAGACAGGTGAAATAACAAGATATAGGGATAACGAACTTGATCTTAAAAAGGTTGTAGGTGGCTTTTTACTTCAGGATAGAGATTTGCATGAAATTGAAGATATTAGGAAATTGCATGTCCCAACCAAAAGAAAACCTACAGATTTTGAATATGCTGCAATGAATTTTTCATGGAAGGTTGCTAAACATGTCAAATCAAATGCCATCGTATATGCCAACGATAAACAAACTGTAGGTATTGGTGCTGGGCAGATGAGTAGAGTTGATTCAAGTAAAATTGCAGCTTTAAAAGCGAGAAAACCATTGGAAGGGCTTGCTATGGCTTCAGATGCTTTTTTCCCTTTTAGGGATAGTATTGATGAAGCAGCTGAAAGAGGGATAAAAGCTATTATTCAACCTGGTGGATCTATTAGAGATGAAGAGGTTATAAAAGCTTGTGATGAACATGGTATTGCGATGGTATTTACAAATATAAGACATTTCAAACATTAAAAGAGGTTTTTATGAAGGTATTGGTTTTAGGTTCTGGTGGAAGAGAACATGCTATTGCGTGGAAATTAGCCCAAAGCTTAAAAGTAAGTAAAGTTTATTGCGCCCCAGGGAATGGTGGTACTGCCATTGAGAATAAATGTGAAAATGTTGGTATCAAAGTTAATGATTTTGATAGATTGATAGAATTTGTAAAAAATAACAATATATATCTGACCGTCGTAGGACCTGAGGATCCACTTTCTAAAGGAGTTGTGGATAGATTTAATGAAGAAGGGTTACTAATATTTGGACCGGTGAAAGAGGCTGCAAGGTTGGAAGCGAGCAAAGCTTTTGCTAAAGATGTTATGGTTGCTGCTAATATCCCAACTGCTTATTACAAGGAATTTGATAATTTTGAGGATGCGAAAAATTTTATTGAAGAAAGAGGTGTTCCTATAGTTATTAAGGCTGATGGTTTAGCTGCAGGTAAAGGCGTGACGGTTGCTTTTACTATGGAAGAGGCAAAAGAAGCTTTAAAGGATATCTTTGTTAATAATATCTTTGGAGAAGCTGGAAGTAAGGTTGTAATAGAAGAGTTTTTAGAAGGTGAGGAAGCTTCGTTTATTGCAATTACTGATGGTAATACGATTATACCTTTTGCTTCAAGTCAGGATCATAAGACGGTTTTTGATAATGATCAGTGACCTAACACAGGTGGTATGGGGGCATATTCCCCGGCGCCAATTGCAACTGAAAAGGTTCATCAAGATGCTATGAAGAAGGTTATGTATCCACGTATACGTGAACTTAAGGGTAGGGGGATTAC
>JAINCL010000331.1:0-3502 GCA_036574145.1 Deferribacterales bacterium
TGCCGCAACATTAATTCAAATGGCTATATCAAGATCAAGGGAATACCTAGCCGATGAAACAGGGGCAAAATATTGTGGAGATCCCCTTGCGCTTGCAAGTGCACTTAAAAAGATAGCTTATGGTACAGAAGTTATGCCGATGGACGCCAAACCTGCCACTGCCCATATGTTTATTATGAATCCACTTAGAGGCAGTAGTATATTACATCTATTCTCCACACATCCACCCATTGAGAAAAGGATCGAGAGATTACAAAATATGGCTTATGGAAGATAAAAAAAGGGGGAACTACCCCCCTTTTTATTTTATATCATTAATTATTGCTTCTGAAATCTTAAAAAGGTCAACATTAATTGATGCTATCCAGATATTTATATTATCTTTTACGAAATATACATTATCCATCCCCATCCCTTTAACATAAAATATGTCAATTTGTTTTATTTTATATTTTTTAAGTCCAGTGAAAAGATTACTGTTGGGCATTTTAGTATGCATCATATTAAATAATTCTTTTGCTTCTTTATTGTTATAAGATACAGATCCCCATATAATGATTTTACCATTACTATTGTTTCTGTATTCAGCTATGAAGGCTTCTTTTAAAGGGAACCTTTTACCATGAAGATGATAGATCTCGTTTTTAGCCGATTCGCTTTTATCATATCTAACGAGGTAATACTCTAAAAGGTTATTGGGTGGTGTGAAGGCAAGTACTAGATTTGCAATTAATAAGATTATTATAATTCTTAAAAACATGTAAACTCCAGTTTTATTATTCTATATATATGATTAAAAAATTAAAAATAAGTTTGATTGATTATGTAATATTCTGATAATAGTAGCTTTTTAATGGTATAATAGTGAAATTGATTTTTTTCTATTGACAAGTGCACTACATCTTATTATTTCTATTTAATAACATTAAGGAGGTGCAATATGGCACATTTTATACTTGATACCTGTACAAATTGTGGTGCTTGCGAAGATGAGTGTCCAGTAGGTGCTATCAGCGAAGGTGATGGCAAAAGAGTTATCGATGCAGATACCTGCACAGACTGTGGAGCTTGTGCAGAAGTTTGTCCAGTGGATGCAATCGAAGCTCGTTAATTTTTTTCAAATAGTTACAGGGGTAATATCTGCCCCTTTAATTTTAAATAAATTTACTACTGTGTGGGTATGATATGGGATTGATAAAAAATATTAAAGAAGATATTAAGGCGATATTTGAAAGGGATCCGGCAGCAAGAAGTACATTGGAGATTATTTTCTGCTATCCGGGATTTCATGCAGTGCTTTTTCACCGTTTAGCCCATAAGCTATGGAATATGAGGCTTTATTTTCTGGCAAGATTTATATCACATATTTCAAGATTTTTGACCGGTATCGAGATACATCCGGGAGCAAAGATCGGTAGAAGATTTTTCATCGATCATGGTATGGGGGTTGTAATAGGTGAAACTGCTGAGATCGGTGATGATGTCACAATATATCATGGTGTTACATTGGGTGGAGTTTCCCTTAATAAAGGTAAAAGGCATCCAACTATTGGGAATAACGTTGTTATCGGATCAGGGGCAAAGGTTCTGGGACCTTTTAAGGTTGGAGATGGTGCTAAGATAGGCTCCAATTCTGTTGTGGTTAAAGAAGTGCCTGAAAATGCAACTGTTGTTGGTATCCCTGGAAGGGTGGTGAGTGAATCGACAAAAGTGGGTAGTTTTGAACATGATAAACTTCCCGATCCAGTTGCCAAGGCTATCAACTGTATTATTGATAGGGTGGTGGAGCTTGAAAAGGAGATAATTGCCCTTAAATCAGGAGGTAAAGATGAAAATAACAACGAAAAGTAGATATGCCATAAGAGCAATGTATGCAATGGTGGTTATGGGGGGGGATAAAGAGCCAGTTTCTATAAAAAAGATTTCTGAATATGAGGATATGTCAGTAAAATATCTTGAACAACTTTTTACAAAATTAAAAAGAAATAAGATTGTTAAATCTGTTAGGGGGACACTGGGTGGTTATATATTTGCCAAACCATTGGATCAGATAACGATTAAAGATATAATCTACGCCATGGATGGTCCTATTAAACCAGTGGATTGTATCGATAAAGATGGATGTACAAAGGCTTCAAATTGTGCGGTAAATTGGGTCTGGTTCGGTCTTAAAAAAGATATTGACAATTATCTTGAAAAGATTACATTACAGGACATGAAAAAAATAATTAATGAGGTATAGTTATGTCTATATATTTTGATAATAGTGCTACAACACCAATAGATAAGCGTGTATTCGAAGCTATGGTACCATATTTCCATGAAAAGTTTGCAAACCCTTCAAGCATTCATGTTGAGGGTAGAGCAATTCATGAAGATATTGAAAATGCCAGAGAGGTTGTAGCTAAGACAATTTCTGCTTTAAATGATGAGATTATATTTTGTGGTAGTGGTACAGAATCTGATAATATTGCAATTAAAGGGATTGCCCAAGCTTTTAAACAGAAGGGGAATCATATCATTACATCAAACATAGAACACAAAGCTGTCCTTGAAAGCTGTAAGTATCTTGAAAAAAACGGATTTGAAGTTACTTATCTTAAAGTAAGGAGTAATGGAATTATAGATATAGATGATTTTAAAAATGCCTTACGGAAAGATACAATCCTTGTGTCCATCATGCTTGCCAATAATGAAATAGGGACTATTCAGCCTATAAAAGAGATTGGGCAATTGGCTGCTAAGTATGGTTTTATATTGCATACCGATGCAGTGCAGGCTGTTGGGAAGATGAATGTTGATGTTTCAGAGCTAGGGGTACACCTTTTAAGCTTTTCAGGGCATAAGATATATGCTCCAAAGGGGATAGGTGTACTTTATATAGATCGTGAATTAAAGAATCATATTGAGCCTATTATACATGGTGGTCACCAGGAAGATGGTATCAGATCAGGTACAGAAAATGTTCCATATATAATAGGATTGGCTGAGGCATGCAGGATTATACAGAATGAGCTTTCTTCAGATATTGAACATATTACAAAGATCAGAGACTACTTTGAAAATCGGATTTTAACAGAGATACCGGATGTGTATGTAAATGGAGACCGTGAAAAAAGGGTTTGTAATATTACCAATATAACCTTTAAACACATTGAAGCAGAAGCTTTGATGGTGTATGCTTCAGAAGTCTGCTGTTCTACAGGGTCTGCCTGTTCATCTGGTGGGATGGATGCTTCACATGTTTTATATGCTATAAATATCGATCCAGTGGATGCCCATGGAGCTTTGAGGTTTAGTTTCGGTAGATTTAATACCATGGCTGAAGTTGATCAAGCTGTGGAGATGATTAAACAGAGTGTGGATAAATTAAGGCAGATGTCTCCTTTGTATAAGAGATAGTAGTTTAGATGGGTTCCAGAGCACAACTTTTAAGAGAGCTTGAGGCGGTTTGTACACAACTTGATATTACTCTCAGATACGAAAAAACCAGTGCTAAGGG
>JAINCL010000332.1:0-2438 GCA_036574145.1 Deferribacterales bacterium
AATTCATTTTGGTGATGGTAGTAAGTTTGGAGTGAAGATTAATTATGTTTTACCTGATGATGACTATGGGACTGCAGGTGCAGTTAAACAGGCAGAGAAATATTTAGATGACGATTTCCTTGTTATAAGTGGTGATTTGATAACTGATTTTGATCTAAATGAACTTATAGGTTATCATACACTTAAAGGTAGTAGTGCAACAATATGTCTTACATCGGTGGAAGATCCTTTGCAGTTCGGTGTTGTCATAACAGATAAAGATGGAAAGATTGTTAGGTTTCTCGAAAAACCTGGTTGGGGAGAGGTGTTTAGCGATACTATAAATACTGGGATATATCTATTTAAAAAGGATGTTTTAAAACTTATACCTCATGGTGCAAATTTCGATTTCTCCAAAGATCTTTTCCCTCTAATGATGAGTAAAGGAATAGAGATATACGGTTTTAATGCAAAAGGTTACTGGCGTGATGTGGGTAATCCAACTTCTTATCGTGAATCTCTGCTTGATATAATAGAAGGTAAAGTTAAATTACCTATAAAAGGTAAAAAGTTAGGTGAAAATCTCTACGTTGGGGATAACTGTAGTTTTGATGGTGCCAATTTTGAAGGATTGGTTGTAATGGGTGATAATGTTTTATTAAATGAGGGGGCAAAGATTAAAGATAGTTCCATCGGCAATAATGTAGAGATAGGGAGAAATACTGTTATAGAAAACTCCATTATATGGAACAATGTTAAAATAGGCAGTAATTGTTTGATAAAAAATGCTGTTTTATGTGATGGTGTATCTGTTGGTAGAGGTGTACAGATCCCGTTTGGTGTTATTGTAGCTGAAAACACAGAAATTGGCAATTATGTAGTTTTTGAAAAGGATATCATGGTTTGGCCCAATAAACAGATTGAGGAAGACTCGATTTTAAGCAGCAATCTGATATGGGGTGATAAGTGGAAGAAATCTATATTTGAAGGTGGAATGGTGAGTGCACATACAAATGTAGAACTTTCTCCTGAGTTGTGTGCAAAATTGGGTGCTGCTCTTGGAAGTAGTTTACCAAAAGATTCTACTGTAGTGTTGAGTAGGGACTATCATAGTGCATCAAGAATGTTGAAGAGAGCTTTTTTGGGTGGTCTACTATCTTCTGGGGTTAATGCCATCGATTTGAGGATGACAGCATTGCCTGTAACTAAATATATTCAAAGGATTTCTAAAAATAGTATGAGTGTTCATTTTAGACAATCGTTAACAAATTCCCTTTATACAGAGATACAGTTTTCTGATATGAATGGGTTACCAATAGACTCAAATTTTGAAAAAAATATAGAAAGGGTGTTTTTTAGGGAGAATTTTAGGCGAGCAGCCCATGATGATATAGGTAAGATTATAGATCTTCATGATTTTGAATCATCTTATATTAAGCATTTTATGTATAATGTAGATTTTGAGTTTTTAAGACGAAATAAGTTTAAGATAGTCACAGATTTAATGAATGGAACAGCTATGAATATCTTCCCCACAATTTTAACTGAATTGGGTGTTGAGGCGGTTGTTCTTAATGCTTATATGAATGAAAAGAAATTATCTAAAAATTTTAATGAGTTGCAGGATAAGCTTGAAGAGATAAGAAAGATAGTTCTCACTTTAAAGACAGATTTCGGGGTTGCGATATTTCAAAATGCTGAGAGGTTTCAGGTGATAAGTGACGATGGTGAGGTTATAGCTCCTGAAAAGATGACACTTATTTTGATAAAGCTACTGGATATGGTTGCAAAGGATGAAGTGAAAGTTTATCTACCTATAATGGTGCCTTATGTGCTTGATGGTAAAACAGAGAAGGTAACCATTGTAAGGGGTCGTTCCACAGGTTTGAAGGCTGAATTTTTAAGGGAGTTCGATTTTATAGGTTCAAATTCTCTTCTTGTATCTTTCCCAAAATATATGTTGAATTATGATAGTATGTATAATACTATTAAACTGTTGGAGTTATTGGGTAAGGCAGGAGTAAAATTGTCTGAAGTTATAAAAACTATCCCTGAATATTTTTACTCTCATATAATCATAAGTTGTCCATTTAGTAAGAAAGGTTATATAATGAGGAAGATGAGTGAAGATGCTATGGATAAAGATGCTTCATATATAGATGGCGTTAAGATTAACTTTAAAAATAAAGGTTATGTTCTTATGATTCCAGACCAATATTCAGCAAATGTACATCTGTATGTGGAAGCTGTTAACGATGAGATAAAAAATGAACTTTTAGATGAATATAAAACAAAAATAACAGGTTGGGTTGAAGAGTAGCTAAAAATGAAAAAACTCTATCTTACATTTTTATGGCATATGCATCAGCCATATTACAAAGATGATTCTACTGGGAGCTATTATCTGCCATGGGTGTTTTTACATGGTATTAAAGATTATTTAGAATTACCAAGGTATT
>JAINCL010000333.1:0-6265 GCA_036574145.1 Deferribacterales bacterium
TAAAACTAACATCGCTTATTCCAAGCCTATCTGCACCTGCATCAATCATAGCAATGGCAGTTTTAATATCTTTTATTCCCCCAGAAGCTTTTATTTTTATCTTATCACGGAATTTATCTTTTATCAATAAGATATCTTCTATTTTTGCACCTGCATGGGCAAAACCTGTGGATGTTTTCACGTAATCGCAACCTGTATCAATAATAATATTTACTGCATCCAAAATTTCTGTTTTAGATAAATAACATGTCTCAACAATTATTTTTAAAGTTTTATTAAAAGTTAACTTTCTTGCCGTTTTGAGTTCATTATATATATACTTATAATCCTTGTCTAAAAATTTGCTTATATTAAAAACGAAATCATATTCGTCGCAACCATAAAAATTAGCTTTTTCTAATTGAAAAACTTTAAAATCAATATTATCGTACCCAAAAGGAAATCCTATAACAGTTGTTATCTTTTTATCTTTATCTATATTAAATTCTTTTATATCATTTAGATATGCTATAGGTATACATAATGATGCAAAGTTATATTTTTTAAAAGTATCTATATAATGTTTTAGCTTATCTTTAGTTAGATCACCTTTTAGATATGTGATATCAATTTTTTCTATAATACAAAATGTTGGGTTTATGATATTATCTCCTTTTAAAAAAAATTAATTAAAGTCAAATTTTCTCTTTACATCTTGTTAACTTTGTATTACACTTACTATATAGTATTATAGCACAAAAAATGGAGGTTTAAAATGGGAATAAAACAGAAAGTAACAAAAGAAGAAGCATTAATTTATCATTCCATGGGTAGAAAAGGTAAAATCGAAGTAATTCCAACGAAACCAACACTTACCCAAAAGGATCTATCTTTGGCTTATTCTCCTGGGGTTGCTCATCCTTGTCTTGAAATCGAACAG
The DNA here is from genome assembly GCA_036574145.1 of Deferribacterales bacterium. GTDB lineage: Bacteria > Chrysiogenota > Deferribacteres > Deferribacterales > Calditerrivibrionaceae > Calditerrivibrio. The sequence continues at coordinate 920 of JAINCL010000333.1, forward strand.
AATCCAGAGTTGGCGTATGAATATACAGCTAAAGGTAATTTAGTGGCTGTTGTTTCCAATGGTACAGCTGTGTTAGGTTTGGGTGATATTGGTGCTTTAGCTGGGAAACCTGTTATGGAGGGTAAAGGTGTTCTGTTTAAGAGATTTGCCGATGTAGATGTTTTTGATATTGAATTAAATTCTAAAAATCCTGACGATATTATTAAAGCATGTGAGTTACTTGAGCCTACATTTGGTGGGATAAATCTGGAGGATATTAAAGCACCAGATTGCTTTTATATCGAAGAAGAATTGAAAAAAAGGTTATCTATCCCTGTATTCCATGATGATCAGCATGGAACAGCAATTATTGCCACTGCTGCTTTGATTAATGCTCTTGAACTTATTAATAAAAAAATAGATCAGATAAAAGTTGTAATCAATGGTGCAGGTGCTGCTGCAATTGCTACTGGTAATTTGATTATTAAAGCTGGTGTTAAGAGAGAAAATATAATTCTTTGCGATACCAAAGGTGTTATCTATAAAGGTAGAGTTGAAGGGATGAATAAATATAAGGAAGCTTTTGCTATTGAAACTGACAAAAGAACCCTTGAAGAGGCTATGGATGGCGCAGATGTTTTCCTCGGTCTTTCTGTAAAAGGTGCAGTTACTAAGAATATGGTTAAGTTGATGGCGAGGGATCCGATAATAATGGCAATGGCAAACCCAGATCCAGAAATTACACCAGAAGAGGTGTATGAGGTAAGGGGTGATGCAATTGTTGCTACTGGGCGTTCAGATTATCCCAATCAGGTGAATAATGTTCTTGGTTTCCCATTTATATTTAGAGGTGCACTTGATGTTAGAGCTACTCAGATTAATGAAGAGATGAAACTTGCGGCAGTGTATGCTCTTGCAAATTTAGCAAGACAAGAAGTGCCTGAATCTGTTTGTAGAGCTTATGGTGTTAAGAAGTTGGAATTTGGAAGAGATTACATAATTCCTAAACCTTTTGATCCCCGTGCATTAACTACTGTTGCTCCTGCTGTGGCTAAGGCAGCAATCGATTCTGGTGTTGCAAGGAGAAAGATTGAAGATTGGGATAAGTATAAAGATGAACTTGAGTCAAGGTTATCTGTTGATAGGGAATTTACAAGACATATCATACAGAGGGCAAGATTTACTCCAAAACGTATAGTTTTCCCTGAAGGTGAGTATGAGAAAATTATTAAAGCTGCAGCAAAAGTTGTAGAGGAAGGGTTTGGCAAACCTATTCTACTTGGTGATGAAAACAAGATTAAAACTATTGCTGAGAAGCATAATGTGAGCCTTGATGGAATAGAAATTATTTGTCCTGAAACATCACCTAATCTAAAAAAATATGCAGATCAGCTGTTTGCTATGAGACAGCGTAAAGGAGTTACAGAGGTTGAAGCATATCGACTCCTGACAAAAATAACCAATTATTTTGGAACTATGATGGTGTTAAACGATGATGCGGATTGTGTTGTTACTGGTTATTCAAGAGATTACGGTAATTCTGTAAGACCATTCCTTGAGATTGTCCCATTTGAAAACAATTATAGAGTTGCATCTGGATCATATTTTATGGTTTTTAAAGATAGGATTATTTTATGTGCTGATACAACAGTGACCATAGATCCAACAGCTGAGCAGTTGGCAGAGATAGCTCTACAATCGGCTGATACTGTAGAAAAATTTGATATAAAACCGAAAATAGCTATGCTAAGTTTTACAAACTTTGGTAGTGTGAAATCTGAAAGGGTTAAAAAGATAGTTGAGGCAATAAAGATTGTTAAATCAAAAAGACCTGATATTGTGATAGATGGTGATATGCAAGCTGATACTGCTACTTATGCGCCCATCGCTGAAGAGGCTTTCCCATTTTCAGCCATTAAGGGTGATGCTAATGTCCTTATCTTCCCAAATCTGGAAGCTGGTAATATTGCTTACAAGCTTTTATATCGAGTTGGTGGGGGAACAGCAATAGGACCAATTTTGCAGGGGTTCCATAAATCTGTTCATGTACTTCAAAGGGGCAGTGATGTTCATGAAATTGTTTACCTTGCTGCTTATGCAGTGGTGGATGCTGCCATAAAAGAGAAAAAATAGTTTCTATAGAAATCGGGGAAACAATTTCCCCGATTTTTTTTATTTGAAATTCAATCCATTAAAATATCTACTATAAATAAATTATTGTTGATTATTAGCATGTTGGCACATAGTTTATTTAGTTTAACTTTTCCTCTTGACAAAAAAGTTAAATGTGTTTAATAATATGATATGTTAGTATAGACAAAGGAGGATTTGAATGACAGGATATAAAAAATATAAGGTTTTATTGGTTGGAAATCCCAATGTTGGTAAAAGTGCTTTGTTTTATAGATTGTCTGGGAAATATGTATCTGTATCAAACTATCCTGGAACTACTGTTGATATTACCACTGGTAGAAGTAGGGTTGGTGTTCATCATGAGATAGAGTTTATAGATACTCCTGGGTTTTATAATTTTATGACAATAACAGAAGAGGAAAGAGTTACGAAAAAATTACTTCTTGAAGCATCTCCAGATGTTGTTTTACATGTTATTGATGCTAAGAATATTGAAAGGATGTTACCACTTACCTTACAGCTTATAGATGCTGGTTTTCCTGTTATTTTAGTCCTTAATATGTTTGATGAATTAAAGCATAGAGGGATTGAAATAAATATTGCTCATCTTGAGCATGATTTAGGTATCCCTGTAGTTAGTACGGTTGCAACTAAAGGTATAGGTCTAGAGAATCTTGTATCTCGTATCATTAGTGTATGTGAGAAAAGGTATAATTTTCAGAAATGTTCTGTTGAACATCCAGATAATATAGAAAAACTTATTGAAAATATAAATGATTTGTTAAATGGAGATTATAAGTTGAGTAAAAAGATGATGGCTACTTTATTGCTTCAAAATGATCCCGATGTTTGCGAAATGATAATTGATGAAAAAAATTATGAATTAATAAAAAATATAGTTGAAAATAATGACTTTAATAAACTAAGGCTTGATATTGCTAAATCTTATCATGAAAATAGCAAGAATTTTCTATCTGAACATATTATTAGAAAAGGTACCTATACTGAAAGTAGTTTTAAATATCTTTTAGACAAAATAACCATGCATCCGATAGGCGGTTTAATAGGGGTTATTTTAATACTTTATTTTGGTTTTTATAAATTCGTTGGTGGAATTGGGGCAGGTATTTTAGTTGATTTTATAGAGTCTGAGATCTTTGAAGGGTATATCAATCCGCAAGTGGATAAGTTTTTTGATTCTCTTATGGGTGGGACAATATTTTTTGATCTTTTTGCAGGTGAGTATGGTATTATTACTTTGGGTTTAAGGTATGGGATTGCTATAGTATTGCCTGTTGTCTTTACCTTTTTTTTATTATTTGCAATTCTTGAAGATTCCGGGTATCTTGTAAGATTATCGATGTTACTTGATAAATTTTTAAAAAAGATCGGTTTATCTGGGCGTTCTGTAATCCCGTTGGTTTTAGGTCTTGGGTGTGGGACAATGGCAACAGTAGTAACAAGAACGCTCGAAACCATTAGAGAACGGTATATCGTAACATTTCTTTTGGCCCTTACAATACCTTGTTCTGCTCAGCTTGGAGTTATACTCGGGCTTTTGGGTGGAAGTTTCATACATCTTATGGTATGGTTTGTTGCAATACTTATAGTTTTTTTATTCGCTGGAGCTGTTTTAAACAGATATGTTAAAGGTAATCAAGCATCATTTTTTATGGAGATACCTCCATTGAGGATGCCTATTTTAGGAAATGTTGTTGTTAAAACATTAAGTAGGCTTAAGTGGTATGCTTTTGAGGTTATACCTATATTTATCTACATAAGTGCATTAATCTGGGTGGGTAAGATTACCAAAATATTTGATGTATTGGTATGGTTATTATCTTATCCAGCAAGGTGGGCTGGACTACCCGATAAAATGGGGGAGATATTTCTTTATGGTTTTTTTAGAAGAGATTTTGGAGCAGCAGGTTTATACGATTTACAATCAAGTTTGACTGTTACTCAAATTATTGTATCTGCTGTTGTATTGACACTTTTTGTACCTTGTGTTGCACAGTTTTCAGTTATGATTAAAGAGCGTGGAATGAAAGATGCAGTCCTAATTTTTCTTTTTATAATCCCTTTTGCATTTATGTATGGAATAGTTTTAAATTATGTATTAAAATTTTGGGGGGTATAATGAAACTTTTGGATTGTAAAGAAGATAATGTTTATATAGTTGAATCTTTAGAGCAAACTGATAAAGATGCATTGAACAAAATAAGTGCTATGGGGATCTTACCTGGAACAGAGGTTATACTTTTACAAAAAAAACCGATGTTGGTTTTTCAGGTTTATAATAGTAGATTTGCAATAGATGACTATTTAGGGGGTATGATTAATGTCAGAACGATTTGAAAATATTGGCAAAGTGGTCAAGGTTTATAAGAATGGTTATGTGGATATTTTGGTACAACAGCTAACTGCATGTGGGTCTTGTCATGCACAATGTAGTATGGCTGGTGGAGCTAAGGAAAAGTTATTCCATATAAAAACAGATCTAAATTTATCTGAAAATGAGCCTGTTAAGTTAGTAATAGAAAATACAAATTTAAGAAGATCAGCAATTTTAGTCTATCTTATTCCTATTTTGATTGTTGTTGCTGTTGCTGTTTTACTGGATAATATCGGAGTAAAGGATTTTTATGTGGCATTAAGTTCTATTATCGTAATAGTTTGTTATTTTTTAATATTGAAAATATTTGGTAAACGAATAGATAATAATATTATTATAGAAAAAATTGAAGTTTAGATATGGTTATTATTAAGGGTAAATATAACGAGGCGATTGTTTTTACTGATAATATTGAAAGTTCAGCTTATGAACAGATAAAGGAATTATGTAATCAAGAGTTTGTTAAGGGTTCTAAGATTAGAATCATGCCAGATGTACATGCTGGTGCAGGATGTGTAATTGGGACAACTATGACGGTTAAAGATAAAGTAGTTCCTAATCTTGTGGGAGTTGATATCGGTTGTGGTATTGATTGTATCAAGTTAAAAAATAAAGATATCGATCTTGTTAAATTAGACAGTTTTATAAAAAGAAATATACCGCATGGCACTGATGTACATAAAAATAAAATAAAAACTCGTAAAGATATCAACCTTTCAGAACTAACATGTAAAAAACATGTAGATATCGAGAGGGGTTATCTAAGCATTGGTAGTTTAGGTGGAGGGAATCATTTTATAGAGATAGATAGGGATCAAGAGGGGAATCTTTATTTGCTT
>JAINCL010000334.1:0-5394 GCA_036574145.1 Deferribacterales bacterium
CCTTCGAAAATATAGCTACTTTTTTCAAAACCTTCTCCTAACCCTGCTCCAACTTTTATATTACCATCAAATTTGATTGTTTGGTCAGAATTATTAGAAATTTTAACATCTACTTTTACTATATAGCTATCTTTGTTTAATGTGTAAGATTTAATAATACCCAGATTTTCTTTGTATGTCTTAAAAATCACTACCTTTTCATTTTCTGATTCTTTAATTTCCATGCTGTAATTATCTGATAGACCATTAAGTATTTGTAAGTAATCGTGTTCGATACTTTTAAAAGTTATAACTGGTAATTTTTTATCCCTATAATTTACAACTGAAGCACTGGTTATATCGCCAGTCTGTTTGTTAAAGAATATATCTATGTAACCATTAGATATTGTAACGGTTTCAATATGTTTGGGTGTAGAAGTTTTATTGGTTATTGTTATCTCTTTGGTTATGGATTTTGGAGCATTATCCACTGATGATATAGTAGAATTATTATCGATTGGTGTTACTGATGGTGATGGTGCGAAAAATATTTGATATAATAGTAAAATACCGATACTGATGACTACTGCTAATAAAGTTCTTTTATCCATTTAGAATCCTCCGTTGATATAGATTATTTGACATGATCGATCCCACCTTTATTTAATGGGTTGCACCTTAATATCCTCCATAATGAAAGGATAGTACCTTTTATGATACCTTTTTTTTCTATAGCCTCAATGGCATATGATGAACAAGATGGGTAAAATCTGCAGTTTTGTCCAAGATAAGGGGATATGGCGATTTGATAGAAGTTAATCAGTTTTATCAATATTCTTTTCAAAAATATATTTAATGTCATCTACCAACTCCTTATAGCTGGCATTAAGGGAAGAAGGTAAGGCCACCAATACAATATCGAGACCTGAAAAAAGACTCTTGTTTGTTCTAAATATATGCCTTACTCTTCTTTTTATCAAATTTCTACATACAGCCATTTTAGTTACTTTTTTGCCAACAACAATCCCTATTCTGCCACTACCTTTTTTGTAAAAAAAGCAGAAAAATTTTGAATATAATTTTTTACCTGTTTTGTAAATATTATCGTATTCTTTTTTTGATCTAATACGATCTGTTTTTTTGTAATCTTCTTTTATAAAGCTAATCTTTTTCTTCCCTTAGCTCTTCTTCTTTTTAATACATTTCTACCACCTTTAGTAGCTTTCCTTGATAAAAATCCTTGGGATCTTATTTTCCTAAGATTAGTTTTTCTTTTTAAAGTTCTCATCTGTGCCATTTTATCTTCCTCCAATTTTTTATCTATTAGAACCTACTATTATAGATAAAAGTGATGAATTGTCAAACAAAAAATTATTAACTTTCTATATCATTGGAAACCTCTTGTAAAATTTGGTGTTTTATATTATTTTAGTTGAAAAGAAGAGGTGATTATGGGTGATTATGTTGTAGTTATTGTCTTATTGGTTTTGATAGTGGTTATGAGCCTTTTTAAAGGTGGTGGCTGAGCTTCCGGTGGTTGTAGTATCGAGGATCGATACAAGAAAGATAAAAAAGAGAACATTAAAAAAGATAAGGCTAAAAAGTAGTTCTATCTAAAATGGGTAATTTAAAAATCGAGAATGTTGCTTTTTTAGAAAGATAGTTAGTAATAGTTATTATCTTAATTTAAGAAATTAATTAAAAGGTACTTGTAAAAAATTTAAAAATATGTTAAGAATTAAACTATGGAAATAAAGAGTAGTTTAGAGCTTTTAGCTGATTTGGTGGGTAGAGGGGCATACAATATCGTGTATGTTGAACATAATATCCCCTTATCTATACCATCGAAAGGGTTTTCTGCTCCTTTAAATAATGAAGAATCTGTGGATCTTATTATATCTTCAGCTATTTCTGGTGCTGGGGGGATAGGTTTTTATAATTCGCCAATTTCTCCCCGTGGAGATCTTAATTTAAGAGGTGTGGCAATCTTTGTTACAACCAAGTTATCTTCAAAAGTAGATGTTCCGATAATTTTTTGTAGAGATGCATCTCTATTAATTGAAAGATTTAAGCTTGCGCTGAAAGTTTCTGAAGAGTTTAAAATCCCTGTTATTTTATCCGTTAATGAAAATGCTTTGAACAATTTTATAAAAGTTAAAGATGCAGATTATAGTATTGAAAGGATTTCGCCTTTAGTTACTAAAAGAACGTTTGATAATTTCAATTTAGGGATCGATTTAAAAAGACTCTCTTCTATATACGACTTTTTAATCGGTTACTTTAAAAATGAATGCTTAGAAGGTGATGGTGAATTTTCGTTTATTAAGTCCACTGGTAAATTTTTTAAGTTTTTTGTACCTTACTTTTCAAATATATCTTTTTTAACAGGCGATATATATCTTGAAAGGTCTGAGATAATTTTTGTTAGAAGTAATTTTACTGTTTTAAATGAAAATGTTAGGATTAATGAAATAAAGATTGATGAGAATATTTCAATACGGGATGCTTTATGTCCAGGTTGTCCATTTATGTTAATTTCAAAGAATATAGACTTTAAAGATAAGATACTTGTTACCGATATAAATTGTTTATCCTTAAAGAAGGTTTTTGATTTTGTATATTCTAAAGTCGAAGATGTTATGGGGTTGACTGTTGGTAGAAAGGCTGAAGGTTTGTTGTTTATAGGTAAGTTGTCTAATTTTAAACCGAAAATGGTTAAGATGTTGAGTGGTTTTAATTTTATTTTTTTGAATGATGGGGTTAATATATCTGGATTTCCTACAATTTCTAAACCATATAAATTTAAAACTGTCAATGCTGTTTTCCCTTATAGTTGTAATAATATTCCAAAATATAAGCCTTTTAAAGTGAATGTTAAAAAATGTATTTGCTTTAAGAAAAAAGAGGATCCTTATTGTATTAATAAATCTTTATGCCCAGCATTATATGAACTAAATGGTGCCGTTGCAATAAACGATAAGTTATGTGTTGGGTGTAATTTATGTGCTTTAAATTGCCCTTATGGAGCTATTAAATGAATTACAGGATTTACTTTATAGGGTTAAATCGTGATCTTATTCATACTATAATAAAATTATTTATTCTAACAGCAGAAGAGGGTGATTATCTGGTTAATGTATCTTCTAAGTTGCCTGATAATCCATTTTATCCTTTATGTTATGAAGTTATGTTAAAAGGGAGTGAAAAGAACGGCTTTGTAGATATTCATGTAGATTTTGATAATTATTTAATGGGTGTAAATACTGATCTATCACCATCAACCCTTATGATTAATATAGATAGAGATGGTAAGCATTATTGGTATATGCTGGGGTTGTTGTTTAAGAAAATAGATGATTTGTCCACAGCATTTATAACAGGATATTTAGTTGATAAAAAAATGGATACTGAATTAAAAAACTTTCGTTCAGTTTAGTTCCTTTTCTGAAAATATGATAGCACTAAATCTGTAGATTTCTATCGGCTCATACTTCCATATGTCATGGTTTAGACCAGCTTTTCTACATGTATATGATAAAAACTCCTCTTTATTCCAACCATATTCTGTTGCTACCTGAGGAAGTAATACTCCAGACCTGAACCCTTTTTTTACATATAACCCATCTCTTCCAACAACAATTTCATCAAGATTTGTTATTTTGGTCATTGGTGTAAGTACCGAAATTTCGATATCTATCTTATCAAACTCATCATAAGTTAATTGTTGAAATCTTGGGTCGTTGAATGCTGCTTGAATTGCCATATCATGAACATTTAGATACAATTCTTTATCCTCTCTAAATGTTCCTATGCAACCTCTAAGATTTTTTTTAATATGAAGTGTAACGAAGCATCCCATTTTTTTATAAATAGCACTTAATTCATTTATAGGATTATTAAATGATTCTAAAATATCTATCAATATCTCTTGAGGTTCTGTAGATTCTCCATTAAGGATTTTATAGATTGTTTTTCTTGCAAGGGACAATAGAATTTTTTTTTCGATGATGGATATTTCCATAATTACTCCTTATATGTGGGCGGCAATGCCGCCCTTTATTTGCCTATGAGGCTGTCCAGCCACAATCTATAGTAAGCATTGTACCTGTCATACATGAAGCACTATCTGAGCATAGAAACAATACAATGTCGCCAATTTCTGAAGGTTCTATAAGTCTCTTTACATAAGCCTTTTTTAGCATTATTTCTTCTATCACTTTTTCTCTGGGTATACCATGGGTTTTTGCCTGGGCATCTATCTGATTATCCACCAAAGGTGTTCTTACATAAGCGGGACATATTGAATTAACAGTAATTCCATATTTCCCACCTTCTAGTGCTGTTGTTTTTGTAAGACCTGATAAACCGTGTTTTGCAGATATATACGCAGATTTAAATTCTGAAGCTCTTAATCCATGTACAGAATTTATGTTTATGATTCTTCCCCAATTTTTCTGTTTCATATAATTCCATGAGTATTTAGTCAACAAAAAAGGTGCAGTTAGCATTAAGTTTATCATAAAGTCCCATTTATCTTCTGGGAAGTCTTCCACAGGTGATACATGTTGTACCCCTGCATTGTTAACTAATATATCTACACCTCCAAATTTTTCAACTGTGAAATCTATAAGTGCTTTACAGTCAGCTCTTTTGGAAAGATCGGCATAAAAAAAGTGACCACCAACTCTTTTTGCCTCTGCTTCCCCTTTTTCTCTGTTAATATCTGCCATTACAACATTACATCCAACTGAAGTTAATTTTTCTGTGATCGCAAGCCCTATGCCGCTTGAAGCACCTGTAACTACTGCTATTTTTCCTTTCATGATTAACCTCCTATTAAATTATCTAAGATTTTAAAGGTACAACCAGTTGTCTTTTTGATATCATCAATATTTGAGAATGGAGAGATTTCGATCAATGTTAATCCTTCTTTAGGATCAACTGTAAAGACACCTTTATCTGTTACAATCATACTAACGACATTTTTCCCTGTTATTGGATACTTGCATTCCTTAACGATTTTTGGACTTCCATCTTTAGAAACATGTTCCATCATAACGATAAGTTTTTTTACTCCATTAACAAGATCCATAGCCCCACCTGGTCCTTTAACCATTTTCCCTGGTATCATCCAGTTGGCAAGGTCACCAAATTCGTTTACTTCCATACCGCCTAATACAGAAATATCGATATGACCACCTCTTACCATTGCAAAAGATTCTGAAGAATCAAAAAATGCCGCACCTTTTTTATAAGTTATAGTTTGTTTGCCAGCATTTATAAGGTCAGCATCCTCTTCGCCAGGTTTTGGAAAGGGTCCTATACCTAATAATCCATTTTCAGAATGGAGAGTAATATCGATATTTTCCGGGATGAAATTGGCTACCAATGTTGGCATACCGATACCTAAATTTA
>JAINCL010000335.1:0-8546 GCA_036574145.1 Deferribacterales bacterium
ATAAAAGTGCTTCATCAATGTCATGGGTAATATAGATGAAAGTTGCATTGATTTCACTTATAAAATGTTTTAAACCTGTAATGAGTGATAATTTTGTAAAATAGTCGAGATTGGCAAAAGGTTCATCCATAATCATAAGGTCAGGTTCTATACTTAATGCTCTTGCTATCTCTACTCTTTTTTTCATCCCTTTGCTCAAAGTTTTCCCCTTTAACTTTTGTATATTTTCTAGCCCCACAAGTTTTAACGCTTTTAGGCTCATATTTCGATCCCCAGAAATATAATCTATATTTTTTATCACCGAAATATTTTCAATTAAAGAATCCCCCTGTAACACCACGCCAAGTTTATTGAAATTTTTAATAATTGTACCACTTGTTGGTGTTAAAACTCCGGCAATGAGCTTTAAAATGGTGGTTTTTCCGCAACCACTTTCACCTAAAATTGCTGTGAATCTTCCTTTTTTGAAATTTAAATTGAGATTTTCCAATATGAAACCTTTAGAATAGGAGAACGTTAGATCTTTAAATTCTACTATAGACATTGATAACCTTTCTGTATAAATATTCTATAAGTTTCTGTAAAATAATTCCTATTAAAACTATGATGATAATATATGCAATTACTCCACTCATATCGAATTCAGTTTTTTTCTCCACAAGTTTATAACCAAGTCCATTCATCCCAGCGATAAACTCTGTCATGACCATAACTTTAAAGGCAAAAGAGATACTCATCGTATATATTGGATAAAAACTATCAAAAACAGTTGGTAGATAGAAGTAAAAAACCTTCCTTAAAAAAGGGACATTATAAATCATACTTATTTCTAAGATATCTTTATTTAAGTTTTTCAAGATACCGTTAAGTGCAAGCCCAGTAATGGGAACGGTGGTGATTATAATTGTTGTAATGATTGTGGGGGTACCTATCCCTAAAAAAAGGAGGAAAAATGTAATATAGGCAACATTTGGAACCTTAATAAGTGCTGAAAAAATTGTATTTATGCAATACTGAACCGATCCGTTTATCTGGGCAAACATCGAAAGGGTAAAGGTGATTAATAAAGAAATTATATACGCTATAATTAATCTAACAATAGAATGGGATATATCAATAAAAAGATTAAGATTTAACATCCCAAATAGTATTTTAAATGTTTTAAAAGGTGAGGGGAGAAGGTAGCTTTCAAAAAAAAAGCTACCTATCCACCAAATTATGATCAAACTAACAATCAGAAATAGATCCAGTATTCTCTTACTCATCATACTCAAATTTTAATCTTTTAGATATTACAGCTTCTTTTATAGCGGCAAAGGGGAAGTCCGATTTATAATAGATTTTATAATATTTTTCAAAGATATTAGCTGCTTCCTGAGGATTACTGTTTATAAAATCCACAGATTTTTTCATTGCATTTTTAAAAATCTTTGTAAACTCAGGTTTCCCAACGAAGGCATTGATGGGGTATTTATAATTTTTTCCGCTTAGCTCTAACAGATCGTATGTATACACCTCTTTACCTGAATTTTTCATTTTCAGATATACGTTACTAACGTGGGGTTCTGGGAGTAAAATAACATCATAATCCTGATTTATAAACATCTGGATTGCCACCTGCAGGTCTGTGAAGATCGGACTATTATTAATCTCAAGTTTTCTAAAGATGATATCGGGTGATCCACCACGGAAAGATGCCACGATTTTTTTACCTTCAAGCTCTTTCTTATTGCCTATGGGAAGTTTCGTAACGATATGGATTGCACGGGATATGGTGGAACCGTAATAAGTTAGCCCCATCTCTTTTGTTAGTTTTTCAGCCACTTCAAAATTTACTGCCATGATGTCGGCTTTATTACCCCTAAATAGACCCACCATTGTTGAAACATCTCCAACAGCTGGGACAAATTCAACAGGAGCATACCCCTTTTCGGCAATTATAAAGATGGTGAAAAGATTGGGGTTTGGTAAGGATGTCACTCTGATACTACTTGCAAATGAGCCGGTTACTAAAATAGCTAAAATAGCAAAAACAAAAAAAAGTTTTTTAAACATTTTACCTCCTTATAATTTATTCTATCTGAAAAGCATTTTCTATATGAACTATATTTCCATTATCAATGGATATTACATCGAATCTGTATAAACAATCTTTTTTATATTTTAAAATAAAATATTCGGCTGTTTTTATCAATTTATTTTTTTTTGATGATGTTATGGCTTCAAAACCTGTACCATAAAAATTAGAGTTTCTCATTTTAACTTCCACAAACACTATCAGATCACCTTTTTTACATATAATATCGATTTCACCAAATCTCGATCTAAAATTCTTTTCTAAAATCGAAAAACCTTTCTTTTTTAAAAATTCAGATGCTTCATCTTCGCCGATTTTACCCATTAACTGTTTCATCAAGAATACCTTTTAGAAATGTTTTACGGTGTAAGGTAGTAAGCCCGAACCTTTTTATGGCATCGATATGGGCTTTAGTGCCATAACCTTTATTTTCGTACCAGTTGTATTGGGGATAAAGTAGATGCATCTTTTTCATCAGATTGTCTCTATAGACCTTTGCAAGTATAGATGCAGAAGCAACCTGTATAAATTTATCTTCAGCTTTGAAATGGGCTTCAAAAGGTTTATCTGTGTTTTTAAGTTTTATAGCATCAATGACAATACTATCATAATCGATTTTTAGTTTCGCTAAGGCTCTATGCATCGCTTCTTTAGTGGCATTTAAGATATTTATTTTATCAATTATCTGGTTACAGATAACACCATAACCGATGGCAACAGCATTTTTTTTGATTATCTCAGAAAGGGATACTCTCTTTTTTTCAGATAATTTTTTTGAATCTATAACCTCTGGATGGGTAAAATCAGATTTTAATAACACTGCACAAGCCACCACTGGACCAGCTATACAGCCTCTACCAACCTCATCAATCCCGACAATTAGCATCTCTTTTTAGCATCGATTCTATTTTTTAACCAGACTATAAACTGCTCGATCCCTTCACCAGTTGCACATGAGAGTTTAAAAATCTCAAGTTTATTGTTTACCCCTATGGCATAATCGATACATTTATCTACGTTAAAATTAAGATATGGAAGCAGATCTATCTTATTTATAACCATAGCTGAGGATACCCTCATCATGCTGGGATATTTAATCGGTTTGTCCTCACCTTCTGTGGTACTGATGAGAACTATCTTCATATCTTCCCCAAGATCAAATGAAGATGGGCAGACAAGATTTCCAACATTTTCAATAATAATCATATCTAATTTTTCAAGGTTGTATCTCTGTACTAGGTCGAGTATATTTTTAGCTTCGAGATGACATGCTCCACCTGTGTTAATCTGTATCGCTTCTACCCCAGTGTTTCTTACCCTAATTGCATCATGTTCTGTCTGCAGATCACCTTCAATTACAAGAATATTGTATTCATCTTTTAAAATAGGTAGTATTTTTTCCAGCAAAGATGTTTTACCGCTACCGGGTGATGAAACAAAATTGGCAACAAAGATAGAATGTTTTGTGAATAATTCACGTAGCTGATCTGCATAATACTGATTTTTTGCCAAAATCCCCTCTTTCACATCTACTTTACCCATATCATTCCACCTCAATATCCTTTATAGAAAGCTCTTCACCAGAGATAAGCGACATATCAAAGGAGCCACATCTTTTGCATTTGAAATATAATTCTTCATACTCAGATTCATCACCACATTCATTACATTTACCTATAATAGGTATATTTTCGATATTTAATACCGCTTCATTGGCGATTGTCCCCTCTTTAATTACATCAAATGCGGTTACCAATGCACTGTTATCTATAGCTGAAAGTTTACCTATTTGTAAATTGATGGAAACTATCTTTTTGGCACCGTTCTTTAATGCTGTATCAATGGCTATTTCAAGAATATTTTCTGCAATACTAGCCTCATGCATGACTATTTCCTGAATAATCTCGTAATATCATTGTAAAATGCAAATACCATAAGAAGAAGCAACAGGCTCATACCGATTCGCATGGCGATACCTTTTGCTTTTTCGCTGAGAGGTCTCCTAATTATCGCTTCTATGAGGTAGATTAATAAATGACCACCATCCAGTACAGGTACAGGTAATAAATTAAGTATTGCAAGATTTATACTAATTACCGCCACAAATGTTAGTAGTGGGACTATACCGAAACTGGCAGCATCCTTCGTCATCTGGAAAATTAATATCGGTCCACCTATATTATCGGCAGGTACAACACGTTGGATCATCTTGTAAATACCCAGAAACGTTAGTTCTACAATCTCCCAGCATTTTTTTACACCTTTATCCAAAGCTTCGATAATGTTATATCGTAAAATCATCTGGTCGCCAGATGGTGATATCCCTAATAGACCAACCTCTATGTCTTCACCAAATATATTTTTAGATGTTGAGATCTTAGGGGTTATTGTAACCTCTTTTATATCTTCTCCACGCTTGAATGTAATGTTTAGCGGTTTATTAGGACTACTTTTAATTATGGTAGCCATGTCATCCCATGTTTTAATATCTATACCGTTTATTTTGATTATTGTATCACCTTTTTCAAGACCAGCTAACTTTGCAGGCATATTTTCATTTACATTCCCTATCACTGGTTTTAATACTGGAACTCCTTTAAGGAAAACGATCCAGAATAGAAAGATTGCAAGTAGATAATTGAATAAAGGGCCAGCAAAAACGATCAAGCTTTTTTGCCACAAATTTTTATTTTTGAAACTTTTCTCCATCAGCGTGGGTTCTATTTCATCATCTGGTTGCTCACCGTACATTTTAACATATCCACCAAGCGGAATTACAGATAACTGATACTCAGTTTCACCTATCTTTTTCCCAAAAATTTTTGGACCAAAGCCGATGGAAAATTTTTCTACATAAACACCAAATAGTTTTGCGAAAATGAAGTGTCCAAGCTCATGTATAAATATAAGAACGCCAAACGCTATTATTGCTATTATTGCAGACATCTTTTAACCTCTTGTAATATTTTTTACAATACTCCTTGCCTGTTCTCTTGCTAAGATATCCATTTCGAATATTTCGTCAATATCTTCTATGAAGGTTTCATTAAATCTACTCACCGTTTCAGCAATTACGGTGTAAATCTGGTGAAAAGTTATATCATCCTTTAAAAAATATTCAACTGCAATCTCATTTGCCGCATTCATAACAATCATTAAACTATTTTTATCTTTCTTTAGTATTTCTATAGCAAGCTCAAGGCATCTATATTTTCTAAAATCGACCTCCTGAAAGGTAAGGGTATGTATATCCTTAAAACTAAGTTGCTTAACACCAGATTTTATCCTTTCTGGATAGTTGAGAGCAAAGGAGATGGGGGTTCTCATGTCTGGGTATCCAAGCTGTGCAAGGTATGACCCATCGATAAATGAAACCATTGAATGTATTATGCTCTGGGGGTGTATTATGACATCGAGCTTGATGGGTGGAATATCAAAAAGATATTTTGCCTCTATCAATTCTAACCCTTTATTCATCATTGTAGCAGAATCTATGGTTATTTTTGCACCCATACTCCAATTGGGATGCTTTAGAGCTTCTTCTTTGCGGATAAAGTCGAAGGAATCGTATGGTCTATTTCTAAAAGGTCCTCCACTTGCTGTCAAAATAACCTTCTCAATTTTCCTCTTATCCTGACCCATCAAGCATTGAAAAATTGCGGAATGTTCACTATCCACTGGAATTAAAAGTGAAGATCTTTTATTTACCTCTTTTATTATTAGATCACCTGCTGCCACTATCGATTCTTTATTTGCCAGAGCGATATCTATCCCTCTTCGAGCTGCTGTATAAGTAGGCATAACCCCCGAAAACCCTGTGGTAGCAATTAGTATCAGATCAAGCTGTTCATGTTCAATTAGTCTTATAAGATTTTTATTACCGTAGAGTACTTTTGTATTTTCTGAAAAGATATCCTGTTTCTCATTAACGATTACAGCATATTTTGGCCTGAATTTATGGATCTGTTTTTCCATTAAACTGGTGTTTCTACCGCAACTGAGAAATACGATTTCGAATTTATCTCTATGAAGATCTATAACCTCAAGAGCTTGTGTACCGATTGAACCTGTAGATCCAACAATCCCTATTTTTTTCATAACCCAAAAGAACTCATATAGAAATATAACACAGGTGCACCAAAAAGTAATGCATCAACCCTGTCAAGCATGCCACCATGACCAGGGAAGATATTGCCAGAGTCTTTTACTCCGGCTTTGCGTTTAAACATAGATTCAGTAAGATCGCCAATTACGCCAGCAAATACAACAAGTAATGTTGAAGCAAGAACATGATAGATCGGTAAGTCTAAAAATAGATAACCATAAAAAATTCCACCAATAACCCCTCCTAAGGTGCCAGCGATGAACCCCTCTAAGCTCTTTTTAGGGCTGATTATTTCATAAAGCCTTCGTTTACCGAATCTTATTCCAAAAAAGTATGCAAATGTATCGCTTAAAAATATCACTATCATCAAATAAAAGATATAATGATAACTTAGATTTCTAAGTAACATAACAAATGAAAAGAAGAATGGAACATAAAATATATTTAAAAAAGTATCACCTATGGTGCTGAAGGTGAATTCAAGAGGTTTATCACCCAATAGTTTTATACAAAGTGAAGAAAAAGATACTACAAACACTGTTAAAAGAAACATTTTAAAATCGTTTAGATAAAACCCGTAAGGGATCAAAAATGCCCCTAAAAATGTAGGTATTTTTAAAAATTTCCCACCAGCTTTCTCTATTAGTTTTGAAAATTCATAGGTTGCAATATATATAAAAAACAATAATAAAATGAAGAACCAAAAATGGTTAAGCTTTATTACTCCAAAAATAAGTGGTGGGAGAAGAATAACGGCTGTTATTACTCTTTTTAATTTCTCATTTAACGGAAATCTGCTCATCTGTCTTACCGAAACGTCTTATTCTTTTGTTATAGTCTATTATTGCATTCATGAAATCGTTTTCTGTAAAATCGGGCCAAAGAACTTTAGTGAAATACAGTTCAGCATAAGCTATACGCCAGAGCATAAAATTGCTGATTCTGACCTCACCGCTTGTCCTGATCAAAAGGTCGATATCAGGGATATCAGGGTTGTAAAGATAACCTTGAAATTTTGATGAGATCTCCTCCAGCTTTATTAACCCATTTTTGTAATCCTCAGCAATTAGTTTTACTGCTCTGATCAGTTCATCTCTGCCACCATAGCTTAAAGCGAGGTTTAAAACCATACCGCTATTTTTTTGAGATTTTTCTATTAAAGTATTGAGTTTTTCTCTTGTACCCTCTCTTAGTTTAGCTATATCACCAGAAACTACAAATCTGATATTTTGAGACAGAATAGTTTGCATCTCTTTATCTATATATTCATCTAAAAGTTGCATCAATACAGAGACTTCATCGGCAGGTCTTAACCAGTTTTCTGTGGAGAAGGCGAACAATGAAAGATATTTTACACCGATTTTAGCAGCATATTCAGTAATAAGTTTTACAGTCTTTACCCCTTCCCGATGCCCCATAACCCTTGGAAGTAGTCTCTTTTTAGCCCATCTACCATTTCCATCCATTATGATCCCCACATGGGTGGGGATCTTAGTCTCTTTAACCATTAGACTTCCATAATCTCTTTTTCTTTCTTTTCGGTTACCTCATCGATCTTTTTTATATATTCGTCGGTGAGTTTTTGAATCTGTTCGGAACCTTTTTTATTATCATCTTCAGAGATCTGCTTATCTTTCTCCATCTTTTTCAGTTTTTCTATGGCATCCCTTCTTTCGTTTCTTATGGCTATTTTTGCTTCTTCAGCCATCTTTTTTACCATTTTAACAAGCTCTTTTCTTCTCTCTTCAGTAAGTGGTGGTATCGGAACCCTAATCACTCTACCATCGTTGGAAGGGTTAAATCCCATTCCACTTTCCATAATCGCTTTTTCTATGGTTTTAATTAAGTTTACTTCCCATGGTTGAATAACCACCATTCTTGACTCTGCAGTTAGGGATGCTACCTGTGATAAAGGTGTAGGAGAGCCGTAATAATCTACTTTGATATTATCGAAAAGCGAAACAGATGCTCTGCCAGTTCTTACGCTTTTTAGTTCCATTTTGTAATGTTCTAATGTCTTTTCCATCTTATCTTTCGTTTTGTTAAAAACATCGTTAATCATCTTATGCCTCCACTATTGTTCCTATTTTTTCTCCAGTCAAAATCTTTTTTAAATTCCCTTTACCATAAAGGTCAAAAACTATTATAGGTATTTTATTGTCCATACACATACTTATTGCCGTTGAATCCATAACTTTTAAATTTTTATTTAATACATCCAGATAGCTCAATTTGTCAAATTTAACTGCACTTTTATCTTTTTTTGGATCTACATTGTATATCCCATCTACTTTTGTAGCTTTTAAAACAACCTGGGCATTTATTTCAGAAGCTCTGAGTGTAGCTGTTGTGTCTGTTGTAAAA
>JAINCL010000336.1:0-13292 GCA_036574145.1 Deferribacterales bacterium
ACACCATATTTAGATCAATCATCCCTCCCCAGTAATATAGATTTTGATATAATAGATAAGACAAGTGAATATAAATATACTATGACTAATTATATCAAGTCGGAAAATCTTATAATAAAACTTGATCTAATTGAGAGTTATGACACCTCTTTACAAAAAGAGAAATTAAGACCTTTTAATAAAAAATTAACTCTAAATTACAAAGATATTTTAAAATTAGGTCTTGAAACAAAATATAATTTCTACACAGATAAAATTGAATATTATAAAAATGATATAGAATACAGCTTATCTAAATATTATATCAGTTTCTCCCAAAGCTATGACAAATCGATAACAAACACCGACAATACAATAATGGGAGTTAAGATAGGTGCTAAGTTGGAAAACTTTGACTTTGAAATTTATAAAAAAATAGGTAATAAATTAAATAATTTTACCTATAACGTAGATAATCTTGATCCAAGAGAATTTTATGCTAAAATTATATTAAAAAGGGAGTGTTGGAACATAGGTATAAATTATACTGAAAAAGCATACACAAACCTTACTGGATCAGGATATGACCACAGTAAAGAGAGAACCGTTTTTGTAATATTTGAACTGAGGGGTTTAGGCGGAACAGAAAGAGAGGTATACAAAACAGCAAAATGAAAAAAAATATACTAATTACAGGTGCCTTAGGGTTTTTAGGTTACAATATAAGTAAACTTCTCGCAGAAAATTTCCCTATGTACAATATTATAGGTGTAGATAATGAAAAAGACCACAAATATATTAATAATAAAGAATTGTTGCTTAAATATAATAATTTCTATTATATTCAAGGTGATGTACTGAATAAGAAATTGATAAGGGATATCTTTCTTTGTAAACATAGTATATTAAATGAACTTTCAGAAATTGATGGAATAGATATAGTATATACAACTGCTTTTGAAAGTCTACTGTATGACATATCGACACAAGGTTTAGAATACTATCAGAATAATATATTAGGTACCACAAATATAGCCATTGAATACATACTTGCAAAAAATAGGAATAAAAAGCTTATCTACCTAAGTTCTTGTTATGTTTATGGTTTTACTGATAGCGAAAAACCTTTTGATGAATATTCACCTCTAAATCCACAAAGTAGAAATGCATCTATAAAACTGGCAGTGGAACTTTTATTAAGATCCCTTCATGAAACTTTTAATCTCCCAATAATTATAGCACGAATACCATCATTTTATGGTCCAGGAATTCATGGCGACCATCTATTAAATAATATAATCAATGCCATAGTAAAAAACAAACCTATAGAAATAGATTTTTCTGAAAAATCTATTATCAACACCATTTTTTACGAAGATCTAATCATAGGCTTAGAATCCTTTATCCCCTTTAATGCCACATTTAACACATTCAATATGGGAGGTATAAATATCTCGCTCGGAAATTTCACAAAAATAGTTAACGATATATTTTCCAAATTAACAGGACAAAAAAGGGGAGATAATATAATAATATTTAAGAATAAGATAGATAAAAACTGTTGTATTTCTTCCAATAATGTTTATAAATATGTTGGTTGGAAAAATTATACATCTGTGGAGCTCGGTATTGAAAAAACGATTAAAGGTATTTTAAATGCGAATTAAACTGTATATATTAATCTTTTTGATTTCGCTAATTAATTCTATAAACTGTTTTTCAGCAGTATCCACAGGAACAGGTTATGCCCCAATATCTGGAAATATCAGATTAGCCGATAAGGTTGCTCTAAATAATGCTTTTATTGATGCAATATCTAACTATTATAAAGAACATAACCCAGAGATGGAAGAAAAAGTAAACAAAGATTTTATAAAATTGATTACAAAGTATCGTATATTAGAAAGAGGGGTAAAACAGTATACAGTTTTTTACACCGTAGAGGTTACCTTTGATGAAACTGCTTCTTTAAACATAGCCACCACAAAATCTAACCCACAAACAATAGTATTTTTCATTAAAACCGATTCAAATATATCCCCTTTTAAAGATAAACTTTATGATATAACGATAAAACATTTAGAGGACAACGGCTTTAATATCAAATATCAAACAGATTTTATAATAAGTACAGATTCAAAATCAGATTTAGATACATCACTTTCAACATTTAAATTACTAAAAGCTAGATATTTTATATATTTAGATCTCAAAATTGAAAAATCAAAAAAAGTTAACAAATTAATTACCACATCAAGTTTTTTTACCCAAAAAGATGTTTACCCTCAACAGAAATCTGAAGCAATACTACCTAAAATAACAGAACAAACACTAATCGAAAATTTTACTTCAAATCTATCCAACATCATAAAAAATATTAAATCAAACTATATAATAAGTACAAAAAATGATGTTGAAAAGGTAGAAACAATAATAGATCTGGTTTATATAAATTTCAAATCATTTAATGAGGTGATGAATGTAATGGACTACCTCAAGAGTAAAGGATTTTTCAATACTGTAAAGGTTAAATCATTTGTTACAGGTAAAGCGGAGTTTGAAATATCAACAAAATCTAACATAGAAATAATTAAAAAAGCAATTGAAGAGCAACTTAAAAATATAAACCACGATTTACAAATAGAGGATAATTCGATATATATCGAGTTTAACTAAAGTTTATGATAAAGAAAATTTTAGATACATTAAAACCTAAACGGAAGATCTTAATTCTAACCCATAACAACCCAGACCCTGATACTTTAGCTGCTGCATTTGGCCTTAAAAATCTCCTTAATATTACACTTCAAAAAAGGTGTACAATAGCTTATCATGGCATTATAGGTAGAGCAGAAAACAGGGAGTTAGTAAAACAGTGTAAAATAGATTTATACCCATCTACAATGTTAGATTTCTCAAGGTATGATGGATTAATAGTTGTAGATACCCAACCCACTGCTGGCAATGTTTATATCCCCAAAAATTTTTTCCCAGATGTAATTATAGATCATCATAATTTTAGAGAACAGAGTAAAAATGCTAAAGTATATGATATTAGACTAAATTATGGTAGCACAAGCTCAATAATAGTTGAATACTATAAAGAATTAAATATTGAATGTGAACAAAATGTAGCAACAGCCCTCTACTATGGTATACGAACAGATACCGTTGGAACTGGTAGACAGAATAACAGAATAGACCTTTCAATGATGAGTTATGTATTACCCAAAATATCATTAAAAAAACTTTCCAAAATAGAAACACCTGAACTACCAAAATACTACTTTAAAAATATCAAAGTTGCTCTTGAAAATGCTCAACTATATGATAATCTTGTATTTTGTAATCTAAATGAGGTTAGAAATGCAGACCTAATTGCAGAAACTTCAGACTTTTTTTTAAGAATGAGAGATATAAAATGGACATTTGTAATAGGTAAAGTTGATGACATGGCTTTCTTTTCATTAAGATGTAAACAAGCAAAACGAAAAGTTGGTTTGATTGCATTAAATATAGTAAAAGGTCTCGGAACTGGTGGTGGTCACATGAAATCTGCTGGAGGTCAGATCCCACTCCCGAAATCCAATAGTTATGAAAATATTGTAGAAGAGATCAAAAAAAGATTAATGAGAAAAATAAGAATTAAGACTAACGAATCAAAAACCATTTGACAAAATTCAAATTAGATATATTATAATTAAAAATAACACTGGAGGTAGTTATGCAAAAGTTCGTTTGTACAATTTGTGGTTATATCTATGATCCATCTTTAGGTGATCCTGATAATGGAGTAGCCGCTGGAACAAAATGGGAAGATGTACCAGCTGATTGGGTTTGTCCAGAATGTGGAGCACCAAAAGATAGTTTTGACCCTGTTGAGTAATATAGGGCTATTTATACAGCCCTTATTACTAATTAAAATTCTTAGGAGGAGTTATGTCACATATTAAAATAAAAGATAACGTATATTGGGTTGGTGTTTACGATCCAGAACTCGAAATATTTGATATTGTTGTACCGACTAAACACGGTACAACTTATAACAGTTATCTGGTGGTTGGAAAAGATAAAACAGCTTTAATAGAAGCCAATAAAGCTATTTTCACAGATGAATATATTAAAACTATAGAATCTGTAATTCCTATATCTAAAATAGATTACCTCATTTTGAATCATAATGAGCCTGATCATTCTGGTGCATTTCCAAAACTTATTGATATAAATCCAGAAATTGAGGTTTTATACTCCAAAACAGCAAGGGTATTTGTAGAAAATATCATCAATAAAGAATTTAAAGGGAGAACAGTCACCGATGGCGATTTCATAGATTTGGGTGGTAAAACATTAAAATTTTTCCATTTACCTTTCTTACATTGGCCTGATACAATGTTTACATATCTTGAAGAAGATGGAATACTTTTCCCATGTGATTTTCTTGGAGCTCATTATTGTCCAGAAAAAGGGAAAATTTTTAATGATGAATTACAAGATCCTGAAGAAGCTATTGATGCATTTAAATTCTATTATAATGCAATAATGAGACCTTATAAAGAGCATGTTATGGCTGCTCTTAGAAAGATAGATAAACTTAATATCTCAATGATTTGCCCATCCCATGGACCTATCCTGCGAGATAATATCAAACTATATTTAAATTTCTACAATGAGAAAGCCCACAGATATTACCTAAATAATCCAAACAAGCAAGTTACTATAATTTATGCCACTGCATATGGTAATACAAAAATGCTTGCAGATAAAATAAAAGATGGGGTAGAGGATACAGGTGTAATTGCGAAGATGTTTGATGCGGCGACTACAGATATAGATACGATAATTGATGAAATCGAAATATCCCATGGTGTAATCATTGGGACAGCAACTATAAACGCAAAGGTTCCAAAACCTATTTTTAACATCTTCTCACATCTTGTTGTATTAAATGTCTCCAATAGAAAAGCTGGAGTATTCGGGTCATATGGTTGGAGTGGTGAAGCTATAAAAATATGTGAAGATGTAATAAAAACTATGCGTATGAAACTACCCCTCGACTCCATAAAAGTTCAAATGACACCATCAGACTTAGATTTAAAACATGCCTTTGAATGGGGCAGAGAATTTGGTATGAAGGTATTGGAAGGTTAAGTTAATATAAGGTGGAGTTTAACTCCACCCACCTGAATATATGAAACACAATATATCTCTTTTCATTTTTAGAAGGGATTTAAGGTTAGAAGACAATACTGCTCTTATCGAAGCCTTAAAAAATTCCAGAGAAGTTATCCCATGTTTTATTTTAAATGATGAACAGCTCTTGAACAATGAATATAGATCAGATAATCATCTCCAATTCATTTTTAACACACTTATAGAGCTAAACGAACACTTAAAAGAAAAATGTAGTAAACTGTATATTTTTCATGGGAAAAATAATGAAACAGTTATATCTTCAATCTTAAACACTATAAAAATAGATGCAGTTTATTTTAACTCAGATTACACTCCATACAGTATCAATAGAGATAATCGTATTAAATCACTCTGCAGAGAAAGAGGGATAGATTGTTATTGCTACCACGATATACTCATTACACCCCCAGGCACTGTTATTAAAGATGATAAAACTCCTTATACAATCTTCACACCATTTTTAAAAAAAGCCAAAAAACTTCAAGTAGCAAAATCAAATACAAACCCTTATACCAACTATTACAAAAAAAATATAGATATTGAACAATCAATAGATATATTCGAAAAGATCTTGCCTCTAAAAAATAGCAATATTTTTCTAAAAGGTGGCCGAAAAGAAGCCATAAATTTACTAAAAAGGATAAAAAATCTTTCAGATTATGATAAATATAGAGATTTCCCTGCCCATCAATCAACGACTCTTCTTTCATCCCACAATAAAGTAGGCTCCATTTCCATTAGAGAGTTTTATTGGACTGTTGCCGAATCGTTAGGTAAAGATTCAACAATTATAAATGAACTTTATTGGAGAGATTTTTTTGTACATATTATTTACCATTTTCCACATGTTTTGGGCAGTGCTTTTCACAAGAAGTATAATAATATTCAATGGAGCTATAATGAGACTCTTTTTAAACTTTGGTGTAACGGAGAAACAGGATTTCCCATCGTTGATGCAGGTATGAGGGAGTTAAACACCACAGGATTTATGCATAATAGAGTTAGAATGATTGTTGCATCATTTCTAACCAAAGATCTTCATATCGATTGGCGTTGGGGTGAAAAATATTTTGCACAAAAATTGATCGATTACGATCCAGCTGTAAATAACGGAAATTGGCAATGGTCAGCTTCAACAGGTTGTGATGCGGTCCCTTACTTTAGGATTTTCAACCCATGGACTCAACAGATAAAATTTGACCCTGATTGCATATACATAAAAAAATGGATACCGGAATTAAAAGATATCCCAGCAAAAGTTATTCATAATCTCGAGAAAAATCCTCTACATATACACCAATATCCAAAACCGATAGTAAATCACCACCAGGAAGCAACCTACTCAAAAGAAATTTTTTCAAAAGTGTAAAATTTTCATTTAAAAAGGTTTTGCATTAAGGCCCCAGATAAATATAAAATGGGATAATGTCGGTATAAAATTAATAGATAAGGTTGGTCTTGCAATGGGTAATTATTATCTTCCCCCAAATGATGGAGGAGAAGTTATAAATGTTGAATACTCTTTAGTCCTTACAACAATAAAAAAATAAATTAAAAATAATTTTGCATGGCTCACACTTCCCCCATAAACCTTTAGAACTTTTTGATTATCAAAAATAAATATAATATCAAAAAAAATATTGCAAATATATACAATTGATATATGTTGTAATTAAGATAAAATTAGTATAAAAAGGAGACATACATGAAAGAAACAGTTTTGGAAATGAAAAGAAAACTTATTATTTTGGAAGATATGGAATCTCAAGACATATTAAATTCTGAGCTTGGTATATCTTACGATGAATACGAATTAAAAACCGAGCAGTTATACCAGTCACTTTCTGATGAAGACAAACTATGGGTAGATAATGAATTAGCTTCTTGGGTCAAAGAATATATCGGTTTTTTAGGTGGTAAATCCTGTCCAAGTGGCGGTTGCAGCTCTTGTAGTGGTCACCATAACTAAATGGCCATTTAACTCATTCACAATTTTATAAATTATAAAATTTATAATTAATAAGGTATCTTTATATATACTAATCGATTCATCATATTCTGTATTTTTGTGAGGTAACTGTTATTTTCTTAAAAATTTTAAACAATAAGTTGATTACGATGGTCTTAAATACCTTCGTAACCCACAAGTAACCCACAGAGATATGAAACAAAAGTGAACAAAGTTGATATTCAGATGAACAAAAAAATTGTCTAATCTCTTGTAAATTTGAATTTTCCTGAAATAACCTGGACTTTGAAGGAATGATATAGAAAGCGGGTGACGGGACTCGAACCCGCGACCCTCAGCTTGGGAAGCTGATGCTCTACCAACTGAGCTACGCCCGCATAATTTATTTACTTATAGATATAACTAATTTTGTTATTTGTCAATACCATTAAAATGTTATATTTAATTTAAATCGTTAAATACCAATCCTGTCTGTAGCTTGGGATAAAAATATGTAGATTTTTGAGGCATCACAAGCCCATTTTCCGATACCAACCTTACAACATCTATATCCATACCTTTTAATACAAATGCGGCGCTGTTGGAATTTGTTAGCAGGTCTTTTATCTCCTCTTCAGTTTGAACACAATATATCCCCTGTTTCTTCAAAAGTTTCTCATCTGTAAAATCAAGAAGCTTTTTTAATACAAGTTCTTGTAAAATATATGTATTTACTTTCCGATATACCGCATCCAGTCTATCTAAAACAGAATCCTTAACTCTAATACCATATTCTTCACCATTGATATACATAATAATTCTCATATCACTTTCTACATCGAGAAACTTTGATTTTTTTTCATCAGTTAGCTTTGTAATTGTAAAAAGCTCTTCAAGTTTATTAAAAAATTCATTAATATCAAAAGATGTCGGCAAATCAACCACTCTGTGGGTTGGGAATATCTTAAGCCCTTCATCATAAAAATTTACAAACATAGTCATTACATATTCATAACCTGCATCATTTGTGCCATCATCCCCATTCTTTTCTCTCATATAATTTCTATAATTAATAGCAGTCTCATATCTATGATGTCCATCAGCAATATAAACAGCCTTATCAGTCATAAACTGAGTGATCTTATCAACAGACTCTTTATCATTCACAATCCACAAACTGTTTTTAACACCATATATATCAACAGCAGAACCGATGGGCATATCCTTCTTAGCCATAGAAAAAATTCTTTCAAGTTTATTTTCTTTGTCCATGTAAAGACCAAAAATCTGGCTTAAATTTGCATTTGTAGCCTTCATTAACTCAAATCTATCCTGTTTTGGTCCAGGTAATGTCTTTTCATGTGGGAATACCGTACCTTTTCCAAACTCCTCAAGCTTCATAACACCTATAAAACCTGTACGAATATAATTTTTACCATTGTACTCATATTCCTGCTCATAAATATAGTATGCAGGCTGATGGTCTTTTATAAGTATCCCATTCTCTTTCCATAATCTATAAAGTTCACCTGCTTTTTCGTATTTATCTTCACCACCAATCGGTAGATCGATTGCAACAACGTTGTAGGGGGATTTAGACAATAAACATTCTCTCAAACTCTCATCTATTACATCATATGGAGGAGCAATCACCTGTTTTAGTAATGTTTTTTCAAGATTATATCTTACCCCTTTAAAAGGTTTTGTACATACCATATAGGCCTCCAACTATTTTACCTTTAGCTTTGCAAAATGTCTCTTACCAACTTTCAAAATATACTCCCCTGACTCTAAATGTATATCTATGTTGTTAACCTTCTCTCCATTAATAGTAATGGCACCTGAAGCACTTAATCTCCTAATTTCACTGTTTGATGGAGCAAAATTAAGCTTTTTAATTATATCTAAAAGTTTCTCATTGTTAGAAATTTCAACCTCTTTGATATCTTCTGGGATCTCTTTCTTAGAAAAAACAGTTTCAAACCATTCTCGTGCGTTTTTACCCTCTGTAATCCCATGAAATCTTGCTACAATTTCTTCAGCTAAATCTTTTTTTGCTTCCATTGGGTGGATTGAGCCATCGGCAATACCTCTTTTTATCTTTTCTATTTCATCAAGGTTTTTATTACTCAAAAGTAGATAATATCTCAACATCAATTCATCCGATATCGACATTAATTTACCAAACATATCTGTCGGTTTCTCCGTTATCCCAACATAGTTACCCAAAGATTTACTCATCTTCTGAACACCATCAAGACCTTCCAGTATAGGAACTGTTATTGCAATTTGTGGTGATTGCCCATTCATCCTCTGAAGATCTCTACCAACCAATAAATTAAATTTCTGGTCAGTACCACCCAATTCCACATCTGCCCTAAGTGCAACAGAATCATACCCCTGAACAAGAGGATATAAAAATTCATGTATACTTATCGGTCTACCACTTGCATACCTTTTTGCAAAATCATCCCTTTCCAGCATCCTTGCAACCGTATAACTTGAAGCAAGTCGAATCATATCGTAGGAAGTCATACTCCCCATCCAATGGCTATTAAAAGCAATTTCAGTTTTATCTGGATCTAAAATCTTAAATACCTGCTCTTTATAAGTTTCAGCATTTTTTAAAACCTCTTCCCTTGTAAGCGGCTTTCTTGTTTCAGATTTTCCTGAAGGGTCACCTATCAAACCTGTAAAATCACCTATTAAAAAGATAACCTGATGACCAAGGTTCTGAAAATGCCTCATCTTCTGGATTAACACAGTATGACCTAAATGCAGATCTGGTGCCGTAGGATCAAATCCTGCCTTCACCCTCAAAGGTATCTTTTCCCTTATGGAATAGGCAAGCTTCTCTTTAAGTTCCTCTTCTGAAATAATCTCTTCTACACCTCTTTTAATAACCTTTAATTGCTCTTCTAGAGTATACAAACAAACCTCCTAATTTCTTATAAGCTTGAGATAACCATTTATCAGATCTTCCCCATAAAAGATATAAAATATAGATGCAAAAGTTATAAATGGCCCAAATGGGATAGGAAAACTATTGTCTTTATAAACCTTTATAATTATAATACCTACTAAAGCTCCAAAAAATGAAGCAAAAATCATCACAGGTAAAATACTCTTATAACCTAAAAACACTCCCACAACCGCCATAAGATAAAGATCTCCTTCACCCATACCTTCAACCTTTCTAATAATCTTATACACCGTAGCAGGAATAAATAGAGATAAATACCCTAAAACCCCACCAATAATTGAATTAAAAATACCTATATCGTTAAAAAATGAGAAAATTATCCCAATAGCTATTCCAGTATATAAAACAATAGAAGGGATAACTCCACATTCAAAATTCTCTTTATCAAAAGCTGTAAAAAGATCTGTAAATCCAGCAGTAAGCATGATAAAAGAAAAACATAACATTGAAAAAGTAGTAAAGGTTAACTGATACTTATGGTAAATCAACAGGAATACTAACCCATTGATAACCTCAACCAATGGATACATTAAAGATATCTTCTCTCCACAATACTTACATTTCCCCTTTAATATAATATACCCAATTATAGGGACATTATAATAAAATGGGATACTTTTTTTACATTTTGGACAATGAGATGATGGAGTTATTATCGAAAGGTATCTTGGCAATCTATATATCAATACATTCATAAAACTGCCAAATATGGTCCCCATAACGAAAAATATTATATACATATTGTAAGATTATTTCTCTTCCTTTAAAGCCACTTCTACCACAAAAGATTTATCACCAACATTAAATTTAACTCCAATGCATGGCACATTGCTTGGTCTATTTATTTTATGACCTTTACCCACAATAACATTCGGTATCGAAATCTTAAATTTCAACCCTTTTTCGGAGAATACCTTTTTTGTACTCCCAGCAATCATATTAATGAATTCACCAACAGCATCGACAACATCATCGTCAATCTTAGTCTTTTCTTCACCCAAAAATTTACTAACAATACTAAGGGCTAGATCCTCAGGTAAACTAATAACCACCGAACCAACCGCTTGACCTGCCAGACCGATAACACCAGAAATGTCGAATGATGGTTCTTCCTCCTTTTTGATATAAACATTGTCTTTCTTTGGCTCAATGCCAACCATAGTCTTAAATACAGATAATGTTGATTCTATAAATGGGTTAATATACTCAGCTTTCATACTCTATCTCCATCAATTGATATTATAATAATCCCGTTATCGTTACAATACTTAATAACCTCTTCTTTATCAACTACAAATGTTTTGCCCGACTCGATAGCAAGACAAACACCATTATTATCCTTTATTTTTTTCAAAGTGTCAATACCTACAGTTGGGACATCAAATCTTTCATCCTGTTTCGGTTTGGAAACCTTTACAACAACAGCCCCTTCTCTTGCAAGCCTGCAACCTCTTTCTATGGCAGCATCAGTTCCTTCTATAGCTTCCACAGCCATCACAGCTTTCTTTTTAACAACAACGGTTTGCCCTATATCCAGCTTACCTATCTCCTTAGCTATCCTAAATCCAAATGAGATATCTTCATAAATAGATTTGCCTGGCTTCTTTTTAGAATGTACCCCAGACTCGAGAAACAGATCTTTTAATATGTCAGTCTGTTTTAATACAGAGATACCATTTTTATTTAACTCTTCAACAATCTTCAACATAATGGTATCATCATTTCTATTTTCAAGAGTGAAAAGTAGTTTTATGGCTAGAAGATCAAGTTTGAGATTTTTATACAATAAACTTTTATTAACCTTACCGGCAAAGAGTATCTCTCTTACAGACTCTTTGTTTAATGTTTTGATAATCTTTCCAATCTGCCCAACGCTAAACTCATAAACCTTAGCCCCAATCCCTTTAAAATCTACGGTGGATTCTTCTGTAATACTGATTACGATAACATCACCATATATCTCTTGTAATTTTTGGTAAGCTATCAAAGGTAATTTGCCATAACCAGCAATGAGTCCAACTGCCAATGTTATACCCTTATTCTACCTATTCTTTTTTTCATTATAGCATCTACTTCAAGAGCAACCTTCAGTGAACGTAACTCATGTTCAACAGTTACTATTCTACTTGTCTCCCCTTTTATACAGTTTAAAAAATGTTTGATCTCCAACTTCAATGGATTATCTTTATAAACAAATACCCTCTCAAGCACATATTCATTAATATATTTCAACTCTTTATTACCAAAAACATGCTGAGAAGCACCCTTTCTATATATATTGATATCCTGATTAGTATAATCAAGATATATAAATGCATCATGCTGACTAATACTCATCACTCTATCTTTCTTCTGTGTTACCCTACTAACCAAAATAGTAGCAACGGCATTATTATCAAAAACCAATGTTACATTTGCGAAATCAGGAAGTTCTGAATAAACAATACTACCCTTAGCTTCAATATCTATAACATCTCTACCTACAAGATTTAGAATAATATCGATATCATGAATCATCAAATCAAGAACAATACTATCATTTTTCATCCTTTCCACATATGGACCAACCCTTCTGGACTCTATTAAAAATGGGTTATCTATAAGTTTCTTAATCTCCTGAACTGCACCATTAAACCTTTCCACATGCCCTATGTGCAGAACAAGATTTTTCCTTGCCGCAATATCAAAAAGTTCCACAGCCTGTTCATAATCTGTGGTAATCGGTTTTTCCACAAGTACATGCTTCCCAGCATTAAGACAATCTTTTGCTATTTCATAATGAAATTTTGTAGGAGCCGCTATTGTTACAGCATCTACATATGGCAAAATATCTTTATAATTAGTGGATACAATCATATCGTTATTAACATTGATAGATTTTAATGTATCTTCATTTATATCAGATACTGCTGTTTTTGATATATCTCCTATCTCATCATATAAATTATAATGGTATCTCCCCATCCTTCCGATACCGATAAGCCCCATCCTGATCATTCGCCCCTCCTCATTATACCTCTTTTAGATTTAGTAATAAAATCAAGAAATAGCTTTACCTCCTTAACTTGCTGAAGAGTAGCTATCTTTTCAGCAACCTCATCCAGCATCAAATTCATATCTATAAGTATATTGTATGCTTTTTTGAGTTCTGACCTTACTTCAGGTGGAACACCTCTTCTTTTAAGACCT
>JAINCL010000337.1:0-6259 GCA_036574145.1 Deferribacterales bacterium
TCGTTGATACTTATACCTATTACTGTTGATGCATTAAATATACCTGTTATTGCTTCTGGTGGATTTGGGGATGGAAGAGGTTTGGTTGCTGCACTTTCTCTTGGTGCATGTGGTATAAATATGGGGACACGGTTTATGATTACGCAAGAAGCACCTATTCATAACAATATTAAAGAGCATTTAGTAAAAGCCACAGAGAATGATACGATGCTTATTGAAAGAAGTTTGAGGAATACAATACGGGTTTTAAGAAACAAACAGGCAGAGCTTGTTGAAAAGATGGAAAAAGAGGGGAAGGGGCTTGAAGAGTTGGCACCACTTTTAAGTGGTCAAAATGGGAGAAGATGTCTTGTGGAAGGTGATATCGATGGCTTTATATTCGGGTGTGGTCAAGTTGTGGGGTTGATAAAGGATATCCCGACAGTAAAAGAATTGGTTGAAACAATTGTCAGTGATGCAGAAAAGGTTATTAAAAAGTTAGATAAAATAATAACTGAATAGTAATAGGGAGGATGCATGAAAAGGTATCAGTTTGATACAATCCCTGAGATGCTCAGGCATAATGCAAACAAATATATTAATAAATTTGCATTTGGTTATAAAAAGGGAGACAAATTTGTACATGTTACTTATGGTAGATTTTATGAATTAGTGCTTATGATGGCTAGGGGGTTGAAAAAAATAGGGATAAAAAAAGGTGACCGTGTTGTAATTATTTCGGAAAATAGACCTGGTTGGATTATTACTGATATGGCAGTTCAGATTTGCGGAGCAATTACGGTACCTATATATCCCACTTCTACCGTTGAGTCCATCAAATACATTATCAATAATTGTGAAGCTAAGGCGGTGTTCATATCGAATAAGGTACAGTTCGATAAACTTTATCAGATAAAAGATGAGATTCCTACTGTTGAATATATATTCTCTTACGACAGATTTTTGAGTGATAAAAAGATGCCAGTTTTTACTTTTTTGCAGATATCAGAAATTTCTATACCTCTTACTGATGATGAGAAAAAGGAGATTGAAAAAGAGATTGATAATTTAAAAACTGATGATTTAGCTACAATTATCTATACATCTGGAACTACTGGTAACCCTAAAGGAGTTATGTTAACCCATTATAATATTATATCGGATGCTTATTTAGGGATTAAGAAAATAGAGATTGTTGATGAAAATGATGTATTTTTGAGTTTCTTACCTCTTAGTCATGCTTTAGAGAGAACAATAGGTTATTATGTATGTATATTTTCTGGTGGTGAGATAGTGTTTGCAGAAAATATAGATAAGGTGGCACAAAATATACTTGAAGTTAATCCAACACTGATAGTTAGTGTTCCAAGGCTTCTTGAGAAGATCTATTCAAGAATCTATGAAAATGTGCATGAAATGCCTACTTTAAAGAAAAATCTTTTCCACAAAGCTGTAGAAATTGGCAAAAAGTATGTTTATGCGAAGTATGTGGATAAGAATCTTACCTCATGGTTAGAGTACAAGTATAAATTTTATGATAAATTAATATTTTCTAAGATAAGGGAGAAATTTGGTAATAGATTAAAAGGTTTCTGTTCTGGCGGCGCACCTTTGGATAAAAATATTAATGAGTTTTTTTGGAGTATAGGGGTTCCGATATTTGAAGGTTACGGTTTGACAGAAACTTCTCCTGCTGTATGTATAAATACATATAAACAGATTAGATTTGGCTCTGTAGGCACACTTTTTGAGGATACCGAAGCAAAACTTGCCGATGATGGAGAGCTTCTATTAGCTGGACCTATGGTAATGAAAGGGTATTATAAGAATGAGGAAGCCACTAAAGAGGTTTTTGATGGAAAGTGGTTTAAAACAGGGGATATCGCAGAGATAAAAGATGGTTATATATATATAGTTGATAGGAAAAAAGAGCTAATTGTTACTTCTGGTGGAAAAAATATTGCTCCACAGCATATTGAAAATGAATTAAAATTGGATAAATACATATCCCAGTCATATGTACATGGAGACAAGAAGCCTTATCTAGTTGCTCTTATTATACCTAATATTGAAAGGTTGATAGAGTATGCCAAAGAGCATAAGATAGATTATCTTGATTTAAATGAATTAACCAAAAAAGATGAAATTGTAAAGCTTTATAAAGAAAGAATAGAAAATATAAATAAGAAGTTAGCAAAATATGAAACGATTAAGAAATTTCACATTATTCCTAATGAATTCACCATAGAAGGTGGAGAATTAACGCCTACACTAAAGTTAAGGAGAAAGAATATTTATAACAAATATGCAGAAATTATAGAATGTTTGTATAGTGAAAACGAGAAATGCAATTAAAAAAGGAGGATAGAATGCAAATTAAGAAAGCAGCTGTGTTAGGTTCAGGAGTTATGGGAGCTACTATAGCAGCCCATTTAGCAAACGCAGGAACAAAAGTTCTATTATTAGACATTGTTCCTAAGAAATTGGATGAAGAAGATATTAAAAAAGGTCTTACTGAAACATCCAAAGAATTTAGAAATAAGATAGTTAAGAAAGGTTACGATGGACTTTTGACGATGAAACCATCGCCACTATTTTTAAAGGAAAATATCAATCTTATTGAGATAGGAAATTTTGAAGATGATATTCAGAGAATAGCTGAAGTTGATTGGGTTGTGGAAGTGGTAGTGGAAAATATGGAGATAAAAAAATCTTTGTTCAAAGATAAAGTGGTACCATATCTTAAAAAAGATGCAATTGTATCAACAAACACATCAGGGTTGTCTGTAAATGAAATAGCAACTGTAATGCCGGAAGATATTAGAAAAAGATTTTTAGTTACTCACTTTTTTAATCCACCAAGATATATGAAGTTAATGGAGATTGTACCAAATAAAGATACAGATCCAAAAGTAGTTAAATTTATGGCAAACTTTATTAGCGATAGACTTGGAAAAGGGATTGTTTATGCTAAGGATACACCGAATTTTATAGGGAATAGGATAGGTGTTTACTTGATTTTCAAAGCATTTAAACATTTATTGGATCTTGACTTAACTGTTGAAGAAGCTGATTCTATTGCTGGTCAGGCGATAGGTATGCCTAAGACTGCAATTTTTAAATTAGCTGATCTTGTTGGTAATGATACTATCGTTCATATTGGTAAAAATAGTTACAACCTATTACAAAATGATGAAGAGAGAGATATATACCAAATTCCAGAATTTCTAGCTAAAATGGTGGAAAAAGGTTTAAATGGTAATAAAACAAAGAAAGGTTTCTACACAAAAAGTGGTAGTGATCGCTTTTATCTCGATTTAAAAACTTTAGAATATAAACCTTTAGAAAAACCGAAGTTTCCATCTGTACAGGCATCTAAACAGATAGATGATCTTGCCACAAGGATAAGAACTGTTTTAGAGACTAAAGATAAAGCATCAGAGTTCGTTTGGAGGGTTTTAAGGGATACTCTTATCTACACATTTAACAGAATCCCTGAAATTTCTGACGATATTTTAAATGTAGATAATGCAATGAAGTGGGGATATAATTGGGAATTTGGACCATTTGAAATAATGGATGCAATTGGTGTAAGCAGGTTTGTAAAAAGAGCTGAAAATGATGGTGTGAAGGTTCCTGAAAAGTTGAAAAAGATGGAATCATTCTACAGATATGAAGGTGATAGAAAATACTATTATGATATTATTAATGAGAAATATGTTGAAATTGTTCAGGAACCTAAAAAGATTAGTTTGGAGATACTAAAACGTGGTAATAGAATAATTGAGTCAAACAAAGGTGCATCTATTATAGATCTTGGTGATGGCGTATTTTGTCTTGAGTTTCATTCAAAGATGAACTCCATTAGTGGGGATATACTTTCTATGACTAAAAAAGCAATTAAAAGAGCTGAAGAGGAAGCTCAGGCACTTGTAATAGCAAATCAGGGTAAGATGTTTTCAGCAGGTGCGAATTTGGCTATGCTTTCCACCGCAATAGCTGAAGGGGCTTATGATGATATAAATATGATGGTAAAAATGTTTCAAGATGCCACAATGTCGATCAAGTATTCATCAATTCCTGTTGTTGCTGCTCCTTTTAATATCGTTCTTGGTGGAGGATGTGAATTTTGTCTTCATGCTGATGCTATAGTTGCCCATGCTGAAACATATATGGGTTTAGTTGAAGTTGGTGTTGGTATTTTGCCTGCTGGTGGTGGTACGAAGGAGATGGCTATAAGAGCAATACAGTTAGCTGAGAAATTCCAGACAGATGTGTCCCCATTTATATTTAAATTCTTTATGAATATAGCTACAGCTAAAGTTTCTATGTCGGCAGCAGAGCTCTATGATATGCATTATATGACTGATAAAGATAAAATAACTATGAATGCTGATAATCTTATAAATGATGCAAAACAGATGGCGATAGCTTTGGCTCAGAATTATATACCTAAGTCTCCACTTGTAAATTTAAAAGCTCCAGGAAGAAGTGTCGCGGCTAGTATTAAAAGTCAATTATGGAATATGAAAGTAGGTGGTATGATTACAGAGTATGAAGAGTTTATAGGTGGCTTAATAGCTGATGTTATCACTGGTGGAGATGTTAATGCTGGTACTTTAATAACAGAAGAGTATTTATTAAAGCTGGAAAGAGAAGCATTTTTGAAACTTTGTATGCAAAGAAAGACCATTGAAAGAATACAACATATGCTTAAAACAGGTAAAGCGTTAAGAAATTAAATTGAGAACAGGAGGATAAGTAATGAGAACGGCATATATATTAAATGTTTTTAGAAGTGCGGGATGTAAAGCAAAAAGAGGTAAATTTAAAGATTTAAGGCCCGATGATTTATTGGGGCAAGTACTTGCTGAGACTGTTAAGAGATCTCAGATTAACCCAGAAGAGATAGAAGATGTTATAATCGGTTGTGCATTCCCTGAAGGGGAACAGGGTATGAATGTATCGAGGGTTGCAAGTTTTATAGCAGGATTGCCTATTGATACCCCTGCTATGACTATCAACAGATTTTGTTCATCAGGTTTACAGTCTATAGCATTGGCAGCTGAAAGAATTATGGCTGGTTTTGCAGATTGTATTGTAGCTGGTGGCGTTGAATCTATGACGATGATACCTATGGGTGGAGTAAAATATAGTGCCAATCCAGGTTTAATTGCAAAATGGCCTGAAACTTATGCTTCTATGGGTATAACTGCTGAACTTGTAGCTGAAAAATATGGTGTGACAAGGGAAGAGCAGGATAGATTCGCCTATGAAAGTCATATGAAGGCAGTTAAGGCTATAAAAGAGGGTAAGTTTGCAGATGAAATTGTTCCAGTTGAAGTGGAATATACGGCACTGGAACCTAAGGGAACCGTTGTTAAACAGAAAGAAATGGTTACCATAGATGACGGAGCAAGAGAGGATACTACAATTGAGGGGTTGGCAAAATTGAAACCTGTTTTCAAATTAAATGGATCGGTTACAGCGGGTAATTCGTCTCAGATGACTGATGGAGCTGCTGCATGTATTGTTGTATCTGAAGAGTTTCTTAAAAGGCATAATTTAACACCTATGGCAAGATTTGTTGGATTTTCTGCAAGAGGTGTAGAACCAGAAATTATGGGTATTGGACCAATAAAATCTATACCATTTGTGCTCAAAAAAGTAGGTCTTACTTTTAAAGATATAGAGCTTATTGAGTTGAATGAGGCATTTGCTGCTCAATCACTTGCTGTTGTAAAAAACCTTGATCTAAACCCAGAAATTATAAATGTAAATGGTGGTGCTATTGCACTTGGTCACCCACTGGGATGCACAGGAACTAAACTTACAGCAACATTATTAAATGAGATGAAACGTAGAAAGGCTCGTTATGGAATGGTTTCTATGTGTATTGGTGGTGGAATGGGTGCTGCAGGAATTTTTGAGAATTTAATGAAATAAAAAATAAAAATTGGAGGATTTATATGTTAAAAGGTTCAGAGTTTTTAATAAAATCTGATGATGTGACAAATGTTTTTACCCCTGAAGACTTTTCTGATGAACAGAAACAGATGGCAGAAACTACAGAAAAATTCATAACTGAAAAGGCTATACCTTTTATAGAAGAAATTGATGGTGGCAACTATGATAAGGTAGTTGAATTAATGAAGGAAGCTGGGGAATTAGGGCTTTTGATGATTGATGGTCCTGAAGAGTATGGTGGACTTAATTTAGATAAAGCAACAAGTATGCTTGTGGCCGAAAAAGTTGCACCAGCTGGTTCTTTTTCTGTAGC
>JAINCL010000338.1:0-1382 GCA_036574145.1 Deferribacterales bacterium
AAAACATTTTGATTTAAATAACAAGAAGTTATAAGCTATAATGCTAACAACCCTCAAGTTAGCATTTATATATACTAATCCTACTTAAATGTCAACAAACTTATTGAACCAAAAACCTCTTTCCAACTTCCACCATCCAACTTCGCTACTTAACCACTCACCAGAACCTCTACCTCTACCTTTACCTCTACCTCAACCCCTACCTTAACCTCCCCACTCCTCCCACTCAAACACTGTAATATTCCTTTTCCCCTTATCAAACTCTATCCCTACCAAATATACAGGTACATTTAATGCCGTATACTTATCAGCATATCCTTTTTCTTTTATCTGCCGTAATGCAGTGCCTTCTTCGTTATCCCCTATCACCTTAAACTCAAAAATAAACACTGCATGCTTCATAACCACCGCCATGTCAATCTTGCCATAATTTGTTGTATCCTCGCACCGTACATCCAATCCCAATGATGCAAAGTAACTATAAAATACACTGGCATAATACCCTTCGTAATTTTCTAAATCATTCTTCCTGTACCAATCAGCAGGTATTGATGCAAAATGAGAGTGCATGATGTCTTTTATATCATCAACTTTACAGTTAAGCAATGCATCTTCTATCCTTACCCTTAACCCGGACGTTAATGATTCATTAAAAGAATAATAGTTTACGATATATTCAGCAAGAGACTTCTTTACTTCAAGGTTTGGATATGAAATCCTGTATCTTATCTCTGCAACACCCTGTTTAACGGACTCTATTGTCAAATACCCTGCCTGGAACATTAAATTTTCTGGATTTATGAAATCTATATCAAAACTTCCAATGAGTGTCTCCCCCGACTCTATACTCTCTAAACTTGGTATATAATACTTCTTCTTTTTTAGTAGCTCTATCAAAAACGTTGGTGTGCCACTTTCAAACCAGTAATTTTTAAACTCACCCTGATCAAGATAATTTAATATACTAAAAGGATTATATACCCTTTCACTGCCTGTCCAGTTGTAACCATTATACCACTGCCTTATTTGCTCCCTATCTTTGTCTATAAGATACTCGGAAAAATACCTGGTTAAATCTTCTTCTGTATATCCACATATAGATGAATATTTCTTGTTTATTGTTATATCATTGAGATTATTTAGCCCCGAAAATATAGATACCTTGCTAAATTTACTTACCCCTGTCATAAAGACAAACTTGATATTTGCATCCTGATCTTTTATCACGGAATACAGATTCTTTAATCCCTCCCTCATCTCCCTTGCTATCTCTATATCTGTTATATTGTCAAGTATCGGCTTGTCATACTCATCTATCAGTATGACTACATTCCTACCATATCTCTCTTTTGCCTTCTCAATTAATTCACTGAAACATCCAC
>JAINCL010000339.1:0-1032 GCA_036574145.1 Deferribacterales bacterium
CTTAAGCATTTATTATAAAGATTTTGAGGAGGCTTTATATGTATTAAATCTTCTTTATAAGGAAGAGAAAAACATAAAATATTTAGAAAAAGAAGCTGAAATATATGCATACTTAAATAAATCGCAAGAATCATCAAACATATACCTAACCCTTTTTAACTCCACAGAAGATCGAATATCAAAGAGAGAATATTTTATTAAGGCTATTAATAGTTTAATCTGGGGGAAAAAATATAAAGAGGCTGTATCGCTTGCCAAAAAATATGAAGATTACTTTTTAAATGCCAATGATGTAACAACGCTTAAATTTCTGCTTAAAGTCTATTTACAAGCCGGAGATTTAGATTCAGCGCATAACCTCTCTTCTAAAATTTTAAAGGGGATCATATGAAAAGATTCTCTATTATTATTATTCTTTTAAGCTTGCTGTTTATTAAACCATCTTTTGGCAGTGAGATTTTTGATTTAGAATCCTACGAACTAATGTATAAATCCTTTATATACACTAATGATCTAAATTCTGCCTATGCAATCACAAAGGAAGCGCTAAAAATAGCTCCTACAAACTTAGAGTGGAGAAAGAGACTTGCTCAACTCTTATTATGGCTTGGAAAAACAAGAGAAGCTTACGAAAGCTATCTCAATATCTACTATGAAACAAAAGATCCTTTAATAGAGAAAATGCTTTTAGGATTTTCATACCCTGAAGCTATTCAGCTTAAGATAAAAAGATATAAAGAAGAGATTGAGAATCACAATTATAGAAATGCCTTAAATCTTGCTTGGCTTTATGAATATGAGGGGTATCCAGAGAAGTCTTTTGAACTTCTAAAGCGTGTTTACGATATAACCAAAGATAAAAAGTACTTGGATGAATCCATAAAATATGCTGTAAAATTAAACTACAGTGAAGTTTTAATTAAATATGCTGATCATTTAAAAGAATTGTCTTTGGAAAATAAATATATAGTAGCATACTTTCTAATAACAAAGGGGAATTATAAGGAAGCTTTGGAAATTTTAAGATTAGTA
>JAINCL010000340.1:0-1476 GCA_036574145.1 Deferribacterales bacterium
TAGTTAACCCCTCTTTAAACCTATTTTCTGTTATCTGTAATGCTGAATAGGCAGCTTCAAGGGATTTTTTATGGGATTCCACCTTTTTTTGAGCAGCTATAACTGAATAGTATGCATCTTTAACTTCAGACTTTATCTCATTTTTTTTATCCATTAACTTATAATTAAAACTTAGATAATTACTTTTAGATTCTGATATTTTATTTTGATCGCTAAAACCTGAAAATATATTGAATTTAACCATAGCTCCTATGGTAAACCCTTTACCTGAATCACCAAACAGATTCTCATCATTCATCTTATAATTAGCAAAAGCTGCAATTTCAGGCCAGTAACTCATCTTACTTTTTTTATTTTCAAACTCATAGACCTTTAAATAGCTTTCCATTGCTTTTAAATCCTGTCTATTTTCAAATGCTAATTTAATATATTCATCAAGATCTTTATCAACATTTAACCCGAGATCATTCCAAACTATTGCGATATGTTCGTCAATATCCAATAATCTCTGTAAAAATGAATTGGACAATTCCAACTGCTTTTTTGCATCTGAAAGGAAAGCTTCATTAAGGCTCAGTCTAGAATCTGCCACTAACAGATCGCTTTTAACAATAAGACCGTTTCTATAAAAATCCTCTGTCATAGCCTTATATCTCTTAGTCCTTTCCAAAGACTTTTCAGTAACTTCAACACCTTTTTCTGCAAGGGCTTTACCATAATAAGCCCTGACTAAATTATAAATCATCTCCTGTTTAACTCCATCCAATATGGAAAGAGATGCTTTATAAGAGGATTCTGCTTGCTTAGTACCGTAATAAATTTTACCCTGCATCAAAATCGGTTGAATAATCTCAATCTTTGTCTCAAAGTTTTTGACATAATTAGGATCTGCCATTTTGGTCATAAAATAAGGCATATCAAATTTCCCCTGGGCAATCTTTGAAAACGCAGCTGTACCAGGTTCGTTGGAACTCACAAATGTTTCTGAAATATCTACTTTTGGGAAAAAGTGACCTTGAGCCTGGCTAAACCTATATTTAGAGGCTTCGGTCTCCTCTTTATAAGATTTGATAATATTATTTTTTTCAAGAAGCATATTTTTAGCTTCTTCAAACGTTAACTGCAAAGCATACAAATTAATTGTAAATAACAAAAATACAATTAATGACAAAAGCCTCATCATATCTCCTCCAATGTTTTAAGCATTTTTGCAATCTTTTTATCTTTGATATAGTAACAAATCTGCGTACCCGTTCTGTTCCCTTCCACAATATCAAAACTTCTCAATAGAGATAAATGTCTGCTCACAGAAGACT
Source organism: Deferribacterales bacterium (assembly GCA_036574145.1). Lineage (GTDB taxonomy): Bacteria > Chrysiogenota > Deferribacteres > Deferribacterales > Calditerrivibrionaceae > Calditerrivibrio. Next base: position 1,317 of record JAINCL010000340.1, read on the forward strand.
GGTTTATACTCAAAACTTCACTAATTTTACTAACACAACATTCGTTATTAAGCAGCCCAAATACTATCTTAAGTCTAACAGGATGACCTAAAATCTTTAGTTGTTCAGCTAAAAAATTATAATCCACATCACACCTCCGATATCCAAATATATAAATATT
>JAINCL010000341.1:0-1065 GCA_036574145.1 Deferribacterales bacterium
AGCCTAATATATTAGTTGCAAGAAAAGATCTTTCAGAGGAAACGGTATATCTTGTAACAAAGAATATATTTGAGAATTTACAATTTTTATCAAATATTCATCCGGCTACAAAAGAGTTGAGTTTGAAAGAGGCTCTGGATGGACTTCCAGTGCCTTTACATCCAGGGGCAGCTAAATATTACCTAGAAAAAGGGATAAATATTCCTAAGGAATTGATGCCTCAATAATGATAAAAAAGTTATGTATATGATATTCGGGGGTAGGCTTGTTTATAGCTTACCCCCTTTATATCTTTATAATTAATTATTTATAAAAGGGGTTATTATGAATGTTGAAAACAGAGAGAGTGAAGTTGTAGAGGATAGTTCTGGTGAATCTACAATTGCTAAAAGGGTGTTAACAGGGAATTGGGAGAAGTTTATTTACTGGTTTGCAGTGGCGGTGTCACTGATTCATATATGGTATAATAGTTTTGGTGGTATATTACCTGAACTTAGACTTAATGCGTTACATTATGGCTCCATGCTTTTTATGGGTTTTTTAATGTTCCCATTAAGTCGCAAGCTTGCTAAAAAAACATTCTGGATAGATTTCGTTTTTGCTATATTGGCTGTATCTGTAACACTTTACCTTTTACTATTTGAGGAAGCTTTAAACCTGAGAAATCAAGAGGTAAATACATATGATATGATTGCTGCGGCTTTTGCTGTTATACTTTTATTGGAAATAACAAGGAGGACTACAGGTTTAACAATTCCGCTAATTTCATTGTTTTTTATAGCTTATGCTTTATTTTTGGGGAGATATTTTGGTGGACTCTGGAATTTCCCCGGTGTAAGTTTGTCGAGATTTTTATATAGGATGTTTTTTGCACCAGATGGGATTTTCGGATCAGTTACAAACATTTCATCTACTTTTGTATTCTTGTTTGTGTTATTTAGCTCATTTATGGTTAAGTCCGGTGCGGGAGATTTTATACTGAAGCTTGCAATCTCATTGTTTGGGCATACTACAGGTGGACCAGCAAAGATGGCAATCTTCTCCAGTGCTCTTATGGGTACAGTA
>JAINCL010000342.1:0-5551 GCA_036574145.1 Deferribacterales bacterium
ATCTGAGCCTCGAAGCCTATAGGTATTTCAATAAATATTCCAGTGGATACAAGCTTTATTTCACCTTTTCTGATTACTCCAGACTCATTAGCAAATATATCCAGACCTGAAGCACCTTCTGACATATATTTTGGTGGAATAGCACCATCTTCGCAGATGATTTTTATGTCAATGGCAAGCATCTCTTATGAAATGTTTACTATTTCTAGATCGTATTCTATAGTTTTACCTGCAAGAGGATGATTAAAATCTATTACAAAATGTTCTGCAGTGACATCCTGGACAACCCCTCTATATACATTACCAGTGGCATCTTTTAATTCTATATATTTACCTTTTTGTATTTCATTATTTTCATCTGGTATGTGATGTTTTGGTATAGATAATATATTTTCATCTAAATAATTACCAAAAGCCTTTTCAGGGGGTAGTATAACCTTCTTCTTATCACCTATTGAAAGACCTATAAGATTTTTTTCGATATCTTCAGGTAAATAACCTTCACCAAGTTTACAGGTAAAAGGCTCTCCTTGTGGGGTAGCATCGATTAACCTACCATCGATATCTCTTGCTGTGTAAAGAATTGAAACTGTTGAATTTTCTTTTATCATAATATCACCTTCCTTTTTAAATAATATATATAATAATTTATTCGTTGTAAAGTAATAATTTGAGAAGATTTTTTTAATAGGATAATTTTTAAGTTTTTGAAATAGATTTGGTATTTTATAATTTTTTATTTTAATGCAGGTGGCAATATTGAATCATTATCTTCCGACGATTCTATTTTCTGATATAAAATTAACAAGCTTATTCGTCTATTACTTGGATCGTTGGGGTTGTCTTTTACCAATGGTCTTGTTGCGGCATAACCAACCACTGATGCAATTTTGTTTGGGTCATATCCATTTATAATAAGTTCTGATTTAGCAGAGTTTGCTCTCTGGATAGATAGATCCCAGTTACCTGTCATATCACCCCTATATGTTTGAGCATCGGTATGACCTTCTATGGTTATTTTATTGGATAGTTCATTGAGTGTTTTTGCAAGCACTTTTAAAATTTCCTTACCATTTCTATTCAAAGAAGCACTACCACTGGAAAAGATCGGATTACCTGCTTTATCGATTAACTCTATCCGTATACCTTCTGGGGCTGTAACTATCATTATCTGATCTGAAAATTGTTGGAGCTGTGTTTGAACTACACCCATTAGAGATTCTTTTACTTTTTCAGCATTCCCTTCTGTTGCAGTAGCTGCTATTTCAACCTCTATTTTCTCAACAATCTGTGCTTCTCCTTTTTTGTCTTTTTCAAATGGCTTTCCTGTACCACCTTCCATTATGGAACCGCCAGATTTTTCAAAAATAGAAAATGTTCTGAAATACATGGCAATTTTTGCTCTTTTTTCTTCAGAAGTCATATTTAAAAGCCACATAACAAGGAAGAAGGCCATCATTGCGGTAACAAAGTCGGCATAGGCTATTTTCCATGCACCACCATGGTGCCCTCCACCTTCAACTTTTTTGACCTTTTTAATTATGATAGGTTTTTTTTCGTTACCACTCATCCACTTTCCTATTTAATATTTTTGAATTTTTCTTCCATCTCTTCAAAAGATGGTCTTGCCGATGGTGGTACGGCTCTTCTTGCTAGCTCCACTGCTGCTTTTGGGTCAGGTGTATTAACAAAGAAAACAAGTGCTTCTTTAACAATACGAAAAACAAAGCTATTTAATGTTACCTGATTATTTAATGCATTTGCTATAGGCCCAACAATACCATAGGCAAGTAAAACCCCCAAAAATGTACCCACAAGAGCTGCACCAATATGGTGTCCTAAAACTTCAGGTGGTTCACTAATTAGACCCATCGTAATAACAACACCCATAACTGCAGCAACAATACCGAATGCAGGTAATCCATCAGCCATTGTTTGGATTGCATGACCAGGAAGGTGTTCCTCTTTGTGGGTTGTTTCTATGTCTACATCCATAAGATTCTCAAGTTCATGTGGTTGCATTACTCCTGTTAAGATAACTTTCATGTTATCGCTTATAAAATGAAGTAGATGATGGTTTTTTGTAACAGATGTATAATTGTTAAAAATTGGAGATTCTTTTGGGTTTTCTATATCGCTTTCAAGGGATAACAGACCGTTTTTTCTTGCTTTAATGAACAGTTCATAAAGCAAAAGGAGTAGGTCCTCATACTCTTTCTTAGATGGGGTCTTGCCTCCAAAGAAACTTTTGACACCACCGATGATTAATTTAATAAGTGCTGGTGGAGATCCAACAATTAATGCTCCTGTAGCAGCACCACCTATTATAATAAACTCTGATGGTTGTATCAACATGTGTAGGTTACCACCTGCAATAAGATAACCACCCAATATAGAGCCTAAAACTACTATGTATCCAATAATTGCAGTCATTTTTTAATAACTCCTTGATATATGTTTTTATATAATAACACACTTACAAAATCGGTTAATATTCAAAAAACATTAAAAAAATTTATTGCTTTAATATTCTATTCATTATATTAATATAAATATAAATTTTAGTCAATGGAGAGTGCGTATGAATACAATCATTACAATCATAATCTTATCTCTACTAATAGTTATAATTTCTATTGTTGTATTATACTACAACAAGTTTGTTTCGCTCAGAAATATGATCGAAGAAGCATTTAGTAGTATCGATATACAGCTAAAAAGAAGATACGATCTGATTCCAAATCTTGTGGAAACTGTTAAAGGGTATGCAAAACATGAAAGTACAACCTTAGAAAATGTTGTAAAACTTAGGAATCTGGCACAATCTTCAGACAATATGACCGATAAAATTAGAAATGAAAATATGCTTACATCAGCCCTTAGAACAGTTTTTGCAATAGCTGAAAGTTACCCTGAGTTAAAGGCTAATGAAAATTTCCTCTCACTACAGAATTCTTTGACAGAGATAGAAAACAATATCCAGGCAGCTCGTAGGTATTATAATGCTGTGGTGAAGGAGTATAATACCCTTTGTGAAACTTTCCCCTCTTTGATAATCGCTAATATGTTTCATTTTAGCAAGAAGGAGTTTTTTACCATCGATGATGAGGAGAAGAAGAATATAAAGGTATCTTTTTAGATGAAAAAGATTTTTTTTATAATATTTTTTTTATTAAGTTTTAATCTCTATGCAGAACATTTTACAATAGAAAATTATTCTGTTGAAATTCAATTATTAGAAGATTCAAGTTTTAAAGTTACTGAAAGGATTATTGTTAAGTTTAATAGACCAAGACATGGTATAATAAGATTTATACCGGTTAGGTATAAACAGAATCAGTTTGGTACTGAAGCTGACCGCCCCTCTTTTGGTAGTAAATCTTATAAAATAGATATTTATGATGTAAAAGTTTTAGGATCTGATTATTCAACTTATAGAGAAGCAGGTAATTTAAATATAAAGATAGGATCTAAGGATAGGTTGGTGGATGGATTACAGGAGTATGTTATAAAATATAAGGTATTTGGGGCTGTCAATTTTTTTAAAGACCATTCAGAGTTTTATTGGAATGTAATTGGGACAGATTGGGGAGTACCGATACAAAAAGGTGATTTTAAATTAATATTACCGAAATCGATTGAACTATCAGTTGATGATTATAAGGCTTTTATAGGTTTGTACGGAAGTTCAGAAATCTTAGAGATTAAGTTTAATGGTAATGAAATCTTAGGTGAGATACCAAGATCATTAAAAGAATATGAAGGGGTGAGTTTACTTATGAGATTTCCAGAGGGTTATTTGTATAATGGAAGTAAGTTGTTAATGTTTAAGCTTTTTATATTAAATAATTGGACTATAATTTTCCCTATACTTGCATTTATTATGTTTCATACCTTATGGTATTTTTATGGAAAAGATCAAAAATTTATAAAAGTTGTAGAGTATTTTCCTCCTGAAAATATAACTCCTGCAGAAGCTGGAGTATTGATAAATGATAAAGTAGATAACAGAGATATAATCTCACTAATTTTTCATTGGGGAGCTAAAGGTTTAATAAAAATTGAAGAGATTAAAGGGGAAGGTTTCTTTGAAAAGGATGATTATATAATAGAGAAAATAAATGATTTACCAAACGATGCAAAGAATCATGAAAAGGTTTTCTATAACGCCCTTTTTGCAGTGAAAAAGAATGTTGTTGTATCTGAACTAAAAAATAAGTTTTATTTAGATATGGATAGGGTTAGAAAAGCTTTGGAAGAAGATATAGAAAATGGGAAATTTTATAATGAAACAAGTAAGGTATTACAGTTTGTTACAAAAATAATCTTCTTTTTAACTTTATTAGCAATATTCCCTTTTACATTTATATTTGGATTTAACCATGGGTTGTATTTAGGAATAACTGCCGTTATTATATTGATATATTTAAAACTTATGCCACAAAAAACGGAAGTTTGCCTAAAAGAGTATAAAAAACTTATCGGGTTTAAAGAGTTTATGGAGAAAACAGAGAAAACAAAACTAAAATATCTTCTCAAAGAGAGACCTGACTATTTCGATAAGACATTGCCATATGCAATAGCTTTTGGCATTGTAGATGATTGGGTTAAAAGATTTGAAGGTTTACTATCTGAACCTCCACAATGGTTTGTATCACATTCTACAGGGTTTAGTTATCATAATTTTAATCGTTCTATAAATAAAGCATTTTCAACTTTTAATAATAATTTTACTGCCAAGCCTAGTTCTGCTGGTGGTGGGGCAAGTGGGTTTTCAGGTGGAGGAGGTTTTTCTGGTGGTGGTTTTGGTGGTGGTGGGGGTAGCAGCTGGTGAATGATTTAGCAATCTTTATCTCTTCAGTTTTTGCAGTTGAATTACTCCCTAAGTTAATGTCTAATAATATTTTCCCTGATATTTTCACGTTTAAGAATGATATACACAGAAAGTCTTTTGATATTAGCTTAAGTAGTTATGAGACTTTCTTTAAAATAAATTATATTGCAGAAAATAGATTTTCCCAGAGTTCTATCCAGAATCGGTTTAGCTACGATAAAGTTATTGCTATAGATTGGAGTAAAGATTTTTTTGATACCAAATCCCAATTTTTATTATTATACATGCAACCTGCTTTACTTCCGATGTTTAGAGGTTATGGAGCGATAACAGAACAGTTTTTACAAGGTGTTTGTATCGGTGGGATAACTTTTTATATTCCAAGTGAAATTACAGATGCTGGTGATATCATTTATCAAAAAGAGATTGCCATCAGCTTTGATGATTACCCCATGGATTATATAGGAAAAATCTGTGATGAAATAGTTAACTTTTTATTTTTTTTAGAAAAAGGTGAGTTACAAACTATACCACAGGATGAGAGATATTCCTTTTCAATAAAAAGGGTTAGGAGGAAGGAGGGGATAATAAATTTCAGAGCTGATGCAGTATCTGTTTATAATAAGATAAGAGGATATAGTAAACCTTTTTTTGGTGCATATTGTTATTTCAAAGATTGCAAGATTACTGTTTTTAGAGCCAAGCCAGAGAAATGGC
>JAINCL010000343.1:0-8400 GCA_036574145.1 Deferribacterales bacterium
TACTTTTCTATTTAGTGAAAGGGTAACTGCATTAAAATATTTTGCGGAAAATCAAAGATTGAAACTGAAAATTGCCGAGTATAATAAGAAAATTAATGAAGTCGAACAGAAGCTTATATCTTTAGAACAGTATGAAGCAAAAATTAGACGTTTATCCAAAGAGCTTAAAATTATCCCAAAAGATTTCCCGAAAGGTGGTAAAGAGACCTCATTGAGTGATTTGAATTTACGTGAAGATAAGATTGAAAATATTGAAAATAAGTTAGCCTATATAAATAATGTTACCAGTATGATAGAGGAAAAAGGGAGATCGATGGCTGAGCTTTTAGACCTATTAAATATGATGAAACTTGTTGTAGATTCAACACCAACTAAGTTGCCGGCGAATGGTTGGATTTCAAGTGGGTATGGTAAAAGGGTATCACCTTTTGGTAGGGGAATTGTATTTCATGAGGGTATAGATATATCTTTGAGGACAGGTAGCCCTGTGCGTGCAACAGCTTCTGGTATTGTTGTTTACTCTGGTTGGCAATCAGGTTACGGCAGACTTGTAGTGATTGATCATGGGTTTGGCTATCAGACTAAGTATGGGCATAACTCAGTTCTCAAGGTTAAAGTGGGACAAAGGGTTAAAAAAGGTGATATAGTGGCTTTATCTGGTAACTCAGGTGATAGTACTGGACCTCATGTACATTATGAGGTTGTTGTTAATGGTAGGACAGTTGACCCTATAAAATTTATAAATAACAATAAAATTGCTAAGTTGTTGAGGAATTAACCTTTGTATGGTTGATTAATTTTTAATGTTTAATTATGATTAGAATAAATTTAATTATTTGTCACATATTGTTACGATTTTTAATACTTTGTTTTCAATATGGAGATTGTCTTTGATAAGATATTGTTTTACAATGGCATCTATTATATTACCATCTATTGTTTGAACTGCATGGACTATAGAATAGTCATTATTTTCTATACCTGTATAGAGCATAATATGGCCTTTCATATAAAGAAATGTACAGTAAGGGTTAGCAGTTTTTAATGTTTCATAGAATTTCTCTTTTGTGAAAGGATATTCTAATAACAGTTTACCTACCTCAGCCTGGTGATTGGAATTACGAGGAAGGTGTATTCCAAATACTCTATAGATATCCATAATTAAAGATGAACAATCCCAGAGACCATTTTTCCCTCCCCAATCGTACATTTTACCTATCAGTTGTTCTATTATATAATTAATGATTGAGATATTGTATTTAGGATTTTTTATATATAACGAATTATTTTTTGGTATTAAAATGGATTGCATGTTTGGAAGCAAGACATTGTAACTATTAATGTTTTCAGAAATAATAGGTATTTTATCCCCTATATTAAAGGTAAAATTATCGATTGGTAAGTTGTTTTTTATCACAGCTAGCTTATCCATGGAAAATATTTCTAAAAAAGTTTTTCTATTGGTTGTAGTTAGATCAGATAGCTTTAGCCAACCTCTTGTAAAGAATGTTTGAACATATCCCCATTTTTTGTCGGTTGATAGGTGTAATATCACTAAAGGTTCGAAAGTTCCAATGGATGAGTATTGATTCCTATCATTTTGATCTTTTAGGTGATACTTTAAAACCGAATCAGTGGGATACATCCTTATATTGGATCTCTTTAGTGTCCATCCAAAAAAGTTTGTTGGTTGTATATTATTGAGATTTCTTGATTCCTCTAATGCTAAAATTGTATTGTCAGTTATAGGTGTATTATCAAGATACTTAATTTTATTTGATATATTATCCTGGTATAGAAACTTATGTTTTAAAGATACTTCTGTGATTTCAGGATATTGTAATAGATTTGCAGAGTATTCAATTTTAGAAAATATATTGACATTTATAATATCTGAATTGATACAGAACGATATGGTGGGAAGAATAACTACCAGTATAGTTAGGAAAATTTTTTTGATATTGCTATGCATTTAATCATATGTTATAATAAAAAAGATAAATAAGTCAAGTTACTTTTGGAGTGTATTTTGAATATAAGATTTGAGGTAAATTCAAAAAGTTTGGTTTCTATCGTTTTGCTTATCATAATTTTTATCGTTTTTGTTAAACTTAATTTTATAATTAACATATTTGCCCTATCTTTTCTGATAAGTTATATTTTGATACCTCTTGTTCACTATGTTGAAGATAGATTGCATATAAATAGAGTATTATCTGTATTTTTTATATTTATAATTTTTTTCAGCTTAATTTCGTTATTCTTTATAATATTTTTACCTTTTTTATATTCAGAAGCTGTTAATTTTATGAAAAATATCCCTGATTATATCAACATTATTATAGGTAAATTGGATTATATTGCAGCCCGATTTGGTTATGAAATCGACTTAAATCTTTTAAAAGATTTTCTGTTGGAGAAAGTTAATGAGTATAAAGTTTTTATCATAAAAACTTCTGTATCTGCTGCAGGTACAATTATAGATTATATTTTTTCAATTGTGGGGTTCTTGATTATCCCTATTTTGGTTTTTTACTTTTTAAAAGATTTTGAGGTATTTTTAAATAAGTTTTTGTCTATCATAAAGATTAATACAGGTCTGGATGTTGAATATTATAATGCAAGGTTTAACGATATATTGAAAAATTATTTTAGAGGGCAACTATTGGTTTGCTTGTTACTTGCTTTTTTATATGGTTTTATTAATTTTCTTATTGGTATAAAGAGCGGTTTTGTTATAGGCTTTTTAACTGGTCTTTTAAGTTTTATACCTTATCTTGGGTTTACTGTGGGGATTACATTGTCGACTATCCTGTCATATATTCAATTTTCAGATATTATGCATCCACTATTTGTTATTTTGGGCCTTGGGCTGGTTCAGATATTTGAGAGTTATTTCCTTACGCCAAAATTGATAGGTGAAAGTTTAGGGTTACATCCTATAACCGTTATTTTCGCGTTAATGGCAGGAGGGTATCTGTTGGGAATAGGTGGTATGATACTTTCTATACCTGTTGCTGCGTTTTTAAAGATTATTTTGGAAGAATATTTAAATAGTAAATCCATTGAAAATAATTAAAGTGAAATCACTATTGATAATATTTAATAAATCTGTTAATTTAAAACAATATGAAGTTTATAGATGGTGTTGAGAACTTTGATATAAATTGTGAGACTTCTTTAACCATAGGTAATTTTGATGGTATTCATATAGGTCATGCAAAGATTATTGATACTACAGTGGCAATTGCCAGAGATGAAGGGCTAAGCTCAGTTGTAATCACATTTGATCCTCATCCAAGCAGAGTCTTCGGTCATGATATTCAGCTACTTATGAGTTTAAATAAAAAAAACGAGATCCTTTCTAATATGGGGGTTGATTACCATATTTTAATTAAGTTTAATAAAGAGATTATGAATATGGATCCTGAGGTATTTGTCCGTGAACTTTTAATTAAGAAACTGAATGCCAAATTTATTGTTGTGGGGTATGACTATAGATTTGGTGCACGCAGAAAAGGTGATTTTGAACTACTTAAGACTCTATCGAGGAGGTACAATTATACAGCATTGAAAATCGATAAGATAGTAATCGATGATATGACGGTATCAAGTAGCAATATAAGAAAACTTTTACTTAATGGTAATCTATTACATGCAAATAGAATGCTGGGGAGATACTATCTTGTTGAAGGTGAAGTGGAACGTGGTGATGGCTTAGGCAGACTATTGAAATTTCCTACTGCTAATATAAAGGTGTTTGACTATTTAATACCAAAATATGGTGTGTATGCCACATTGTTGAAGGTGGATGATATGATATACAAATCGGTGACCAATGTTGGTATTAGACCAACAATTCCTGGGAGTAATGAACTTAGAGTTGAATCATATATCTTTGATTTTGATGGTAATATATATGGAAAAAAGGTTGAGTTATTTTTTGTAGATTATCTTAGAGAAGAGATGAAGTTTAATGATTTTGAGCTATTGAAAAAACAGATAGAAAAGGATTGTATAGTTGCAAGAGAGGTTTTGAAAAATATATGAAAATAGCATTTATAAGTTTGGGTTGTTCAAAAAATCAGTCAGATCTTGAGTATCTCATAGGAGATATGGTGGCGGAAAAGTTTTCTATTGTTAATACAATTGAAAAAGCTGATGCCATTGTAATTAATACATGTGGATTTCTGCAGAGTGCAGTAAAAGAAGCGATAGATAATATATTTGATGTGGTATCGAAGAAAAAAAAAGGTGCGAAAGTTATCGTTTCTGGGTGTATGGTGGAGCGTTATAGGGATGAGATTGTTAGGGAGATCCCTGAAGTGGATTTTTTTACAGGTGTGGGAGAACTTCATAACATTATAGACTACCTGAAAGGTGAAGATATTAAAAAAAAGGTGAAAAGATATTATGGTAAAAAAAGGTTGCTGGTTAATCCCCCTTACTATGCCTATTTAAAGATAGCAGAAGGTTGTAATAATAGATGTTCATACTGTACGATACCATCGATTAGAGGTGGATTGGTTAGCAGAGATATGGATGATATTATAGAAGAGGCAAGGGGATTATTATCTAGCGGGGTAAAAGAGTTAATTTTGATTTCACAGGATACGACAAAATATGGATTGGATAAATCTGGTTCTGGTTTGATGGATCTATTGGAAAAGATAACAGAATTGGATGGTGATTTTAAGGTTAGGCTTTTATATCTTAATCCAGATGGGGTTGATGAAAAGTTGATAGATTTCGTTGCTAATAATGATAAGATACTTAAATACTTTGAGATTCCAGTTCAGCATATTAACGATCGAATATTAAAGCTAATGAATAGAAGATCGGATAGCAAGAAGATAAAGGATGTTTTTGGTTATATTAGAGAAAAAGTTTCTGATGCGTTTATCAGAACTACTTTTATTGTGGGTTTTCCAAGCGAAACAGAAGAGGAATTTGAAGAAATTGCAACTTTTATAGAACAGTATAAACCAGATTATTCTGGATTTTTCCCTTATTCAAAAGAGGAGGGGACTAAAGCATTTCTATTGAACGGTGAAGTTCCAAAGAGGGTAGTTAGACAAAGGATATCAAAACTACAAAAGTTACAGAGAAAAATCACAATAGATCGCTTGAAAATGATGAAGAAACAGGATATAAAGATTTTTGTAGAAAAACCATCAGAAGATATACCATTCATTTTTGAGGGTAGGGCAGAATTTCAGGCTCCAGAAATTGATGGTAAAACTTATATCATTGATGGTGAAATTGATAATGGTTATGGACCATATATTGGAAAAATAAAAAGGGTTATTTACCCTGATATATACTGTGCAATAAAAAGAAGTGAGGGATAGATGAAATTAAGATTAGTGAGATTGGTTAGTTTGCTTTTGGTTAGTATTATGGTATTTTGGAGTTGTTCTTCGAAAGATAAACCGAGAAGACCAGCTGAGGAATGGTTGAAAGAAGGGGTGCAATATTTTGAAAAAAAGAAATATTTAAAGGCTGCTGAAGCCCTTGAGAACGCGATAATCGAGGCTGAAAATCCTGAGATAGCAGCCCAAGCTCAACTTTTGCTTGGGGACTCATACTTTTTTATGAAAGATTATGAACAGGCGATACCATCTTACAAAGAATATTTAAATATATATCCAGATTCACCTGATGCCAGAAGAGCCATGTATAGGCTTGCGTTATCCTATTACAATCAGATAGATACTGTGGATAGAGATCAATCAAATACAGAAGAGGCTTTAAAACTCTTTTTAAAAATAAAGGAGAAGTATCCCGATTTTGCAAAAGAGAACAAGATAGATAAGAAGATTACTGAATTGCGTAATATGCTGGCTGAAAAGGAACTCTATGTAGCAAAATTTTATATAAGGATAAAAGAACCAAAGGCTGCTATGTTAAGGCTTGAGTATCTTGTTGATAATTTTAAAGGTACAAAAAGTTATCCTGAAGGTTTAATAATGTTGGCGGAGTTTTATGTTAATGAGCCTCAAAAAACTCAGAAGGTTGTTGAACTTTTGACGGAATTAGCGAAAACAAAAGATGGGGTGAGATACCTTTCCAGGATATCAGAAGTTTTGACAAAACTTGAAAAAAATCTCGGCAAGAAATAGGGGGCATAGATGCTGGATCTTAAATATGTTGTTAGCAATATTGATCTTGTAAAGCAGAAAACTGAGGCAAGAGGCTATAGTTTCGATTTTGAACGTTTGATAGAACTGAATAATAGAAGAAGAACTATAATAGGTAAGGTTGAGGATTTGAAGAGTTATAGAAATGAAGTCTCAAAACAGGTTGGTCTATACAAAAGGGAGGGTAAAGATATTACTGAAATATCCACAAAGATGAGATCTGTATCTGATGAGATAGATTCTCTCGATAAAGAGCTTGATGGTGTGGTTTCAGAGTTAAATAACATGTTGCTTATACTTCCAAACTTAATCGATGATTCGGTACCCATAGGTAAAGATGAGAATGATAATGTTGAGATTTTAAAATGGGGATTGAAAAGAGATTTCAGTTTTACCCCAAAACCACATTGGGAAATTGCAGAACAGCTTGATATAGTAGATTTTGAAAGGGGAGCAAAGATTGCTAAATCAAGGTTTTCTATATATAAAGGTTTGGGTGCCAGATTAGAGCGTGCCTTGATAAATTTTATGCTTGATACACATATAAAGAAAGGTTATCAAGAGATTATTCCACCTTTGCTTGTCAATGTTACAACAATGACAGGTACTGGACAGTTACCAAAATTTGAAGAGGAGCTGTTTAAATGTGAGAGGGATGAGCTATATCTAATTCCAACGGCAGAGGTTCCGGTTACAAATATTTATGCTAATGAGATTATAGAGTACGATATTTTACCTATAAAGATGGTTTCGTATACCCCTTGTTTTAGAAGGGAAGCCGGTTCTTATGGTAAAGATGTTCGAGGTTTAATCAGACAACATCAATTTAATAAAGTGGAGCTTGTAAAAATAACTACTCCAGAAAGCTCTATGGAGGAGCTGGATAAGCTTACTTCAGATGCAGCAGATATTTTAAAACAGCTAAATTTACCATTTAGGATTATTAAGTTATGTAGTGGAGATTTAGGGTTTTCTTCTTCAATTACATACGATATTGAGGTATGGTTACCTGGGCAGGGGTGCTATCGTGAAATATCTTCCTGTAGCAATTTTAAAGATTATCAATCAAGAAGAGGGAAGATCAGAACAAGAGATAAGAATAAAAATATTATATTCCCACATACCTTAAATGGCTCTGGGCTTGCAGTGGGTAGGACTTTTCTTGCTATTCTTGAAAATTATCAGCAGGAAGATGGCTCAGTTATGGTCCCTGAAGTGTTAAGAAGATATATGGATGATATAGAACTGATTAAATAGTTATATGTTGTATGTGGCGGGAGTACCTATAAATGATGATTATTCTGGGATAAGTGATGATCTTGCTAAGATAATTAAAGAGTCTGATTTTGTTATTGGTGAAGAGAGAAAAAATACACTGAGGTTACTTGCAAAAGTTGGGGCAAGGGGGAAAAGTTTTTATCTATTAAATGAACATACTTCATACGATCAACTTGTTGATATAGTTAATAAAATTGCTGAAGCTGAAAAGGTAGTCTTTTTTTCTGATTCTGGAACGCCATGTGTGGCAGATCCTGGATACAGGTTTATCGATTTATGCTATGAGAGAGGAATTAAGATTTCTGCCATACCAGGACCTTCGAGTATCACAACTGCTTTATCAATCAGCGGTTTTTATGCTGAGAAATTTTATTTTGCAGGTTTCCTACCGAAAGATAGAAAAGATTTTAAGAAATTTTTAACAGATATCGATATGTTAGGAGTTACAACTGTGGTTTTTGAGCGTCCATATGGGATAAAAAATATTATCGAATTCTTAAAGTTAATTAAAAATAGAAGAATAGCATTAATTGTGAAAATAGGTTATGAGGATGGTTTTGTATATAGGGGAGAAGCATTACAAGTTTATAATGAATTAATAAATAAGAATTTTCCTAAATCACCTTTTGTCCTTGTAATTGAATCTTTAAGATAACCATAAATATATATTTTCAGTTTCAGTAAAATTATCGTAGTTTAAAATAATGGCAAAATAACATTTTTGTAAAAAACAATACATAAAACTATGTTTTAATTATAAAAAAATAATATTGTATACTGTATATATAAATTATATAATTATATGATAAATATGTATTTAATTTTAAAAATAAAGAATAAATATATTTTAAAATAAGATATATTAAAGAATAAAAGTATTGACATATATAAAATGCTGTGCTAAACTAAAGTTAACATAAATTTTGTAGGGGGGTTAATTAAGTGTTTGTGCTTAGTAGTAGTTATGAAAGTAATAAACATA
>JAINCL010000344.1:0-3112 GCA_036574145.1 Deferribacterales bacterium
CCTCCTTTGACCCATTCTTATATCAAAATGTTCTGGATATAGTAGGAGGTTATTTTGAAAAGAGGGATAAAAATCTACAAACGGCTGGAATAATAGTTGATTATAAAAAAGGAGATATTTTAACCTCTTTCGGTTCAAAGGATGGTAAGGGGAGATTAAATAGGGTTATAGATATTAAAAGGCAGGTGGGGTCAATATTTAAGCCTATAGTATATTTAACAGCCTTTGATAATGGGATAAGTCCTAATGATATAATTGAAGATAAACCCACCATTTATGGTAAAGGTCCAAAAGCCTATGCGCCAAAAAATTTTGAAGATTTTTATATGGGGAAAACTAAAGTTGAAAATGCTTTGATATATTCTCTTAATAATGGGACTTTACAGGTAGCTTTAAAGGTTGGATTGGAAAAGGTATCTGATATGGCTTCAAGGTTAGGTATGACAACACCTGTTGGGCTTGGATATTGTCTTGGAGCTGGAGAATACACTGTTTTGGATGTTGCCAACTATTTCTCTGTGATAGCAAATGAAGGTGTAAGGAAGAGAAATAGTTATATAAAAGAGTTGGTTTTTGATAATAATAGTGTATTTAGAGAAAGTTATTCCCCTGATGAGGTTGTGGTGTCCAGGGAGACTGTAGGAATAGTAAAAAATATATTAGCAAAGGTTGTAAAGATAGGAACTGCAAGAGGTGCCAGATTATTGCCGGATACAATTGGGAAAACTGGAACCACCAACGATTCAAGAGATGCTTGGTTTGCCGCAATTTATGATAGGTATGTAATTGTTGTGTGGGTTGGTAGGGATGATTATCGACCGATGGCGGATAATGGTACTGGGGGTGGTGTGGCTGCACCACTTGTTGCAAAGATTCAACGTGTTATTAAATAAACAGAATATTTTGTAAAAATTAAAACAGTATTCGGAAAAAATTGCTTGACCTTTTTTTAATATTTAATTATCGTAATATTACACATTAGAACTACAAAATATTTGGATAGCAGGTGGTTATGAAATTATGTCTTGCTTCTGATCATGGTGGTTTCGAGCTAAAAAATCTAATAGTAAATTATTTGTCAAAAAAAGGGTTAGATATTCTGGATCTTGGCACAGATAGTATCGATTCTGTTGATTATCCCGATTTTGCGTTAAAAGCTGTTGATGCAATTTTGAATAAAAAAGCTGATAGGGGCGTAATAATGTGTGGTACGGGGATAGGTATCTCCATTACTGCAAATAGATTCCCTGGAATAAGAGCAGCACTTTGCTGGGATCCATTTACGGCGAAGTTAAGCCGTCAACATAATGATGCAAATATCCTTGTTATGGGTGGTAGGATTATAGGACCGGAGCTAGCAAAGGAGATTGTGGAAATATGGCTTTTTACTGAGTTTGACGGTGGTAGGCATGAAAGAAGGATTAAGAAGATTGATGAGATAGCAAAAGGTTATTGGAAAAAATATATGGAAGGTGGTTTATGAGTTTATATGAAAATGTAAAAAGGATCGATCCGGAAGTTTATGAAGGATTGATGAAGGAAATAAATAGGCAGGAGACCCATATCGAGCTTATAGCAAGTGAAAATTTTGTATCACCTGCAGTATTAGAAGCTCAAGGATCAATAATGACCAATAAATATGCTGAAGGTTACCCTTCTAAGAGGTATTATGGCGGTTGTGAATTTGTAGATATTGCTGAAGAACTTGCTATACAGAGGGCTAAGGAGCTTTTTGGAGCAGAGCATGCCAATGTTCAGGCCCATTCAGGGAGTCAGGCCAACATGGCTGTATATTTTGCCGTTCTCAAGCCCGGGGATACCATCATGGGCATGAATCTTTCCCATGGTGGACATCTCACCCATGGCAGTCCTGTCAATTTCTCTGGTAAATTTTTTAATGTTATCCCTTATGGTGTAAGCAAAGAAACCGAGACTATAGATTATGATGAGGCTGAAAAGCTTGCCAAAGAGCATAAGCCCAAGATGATAGTTGTGGGAGCAAGTGCTTATCCAAGGATAATAGATTTTGAGAGATTCAGAAAGATTGCTGATTCTGTAGGTGCTTTACTAATGGTTGATATGGCTCATATAGCTGGGCTTGTGGCTGCAGGTGAGCATCCATCCCCAGTACCTTATGCAGATTTTGTTACAACCACAACCCACAAGACGTTGAGGGGTCCGAGGGGTGGTTTGATTCTTTGTAAAGAGACTTATGCAAAAACACTTAATTCGCAGATTTTCCCCGGTATTCAAGGTGGACCTCTTATGCATGTAATTGCTGCAAAGGCAGTTGCATTAAAAGAGGCTATGGGTGAAGATTTTAGAAACTATCAGAAACAGGTGGCTAAAAATGCTAAGGTATTGGCTGATAGAATTATGAAAAATGGTTTTAAGCTTGTTTCAGGTGGAACAGATAATCATTTAATGCTTATTAATCTTTCAGATACGGATATAACTGGTAAAGATGCTGAAGAGGCTCTCGGAAAGGCTAATATTACAGTTAATAAAAATACGGTACCTTTTGAAACAAGATCACCGTTTGTTACAAGTGGAATAAGGGTAGGTACCCCTGCTGTAACAACAAGGGGTATGAAAGAACCTGAAATGGAGATCATCGGGGATCTTATTTGTAAGGTTCTTAGAAATATCAATAATGAACAGATTATAGATTCTGTGAAACATGATGTTGTTGCACTTTGTGAAAAATTTCCTTTGTATAAGGGGAAATTGAATTGAGACCAGATTGGGATGACTATTTTTTCAAAATAGTTAATGTTGTGAAAGAGCGATCAACTTGCATAAGAAGAGAGGTTGGTGCTCTGATTGTTAAAGATAGGCATATCCTTTCTACAGGGTACAATGGTGTGCCATCCGGGATAAGTCATTGTTCAGAGGTTGGCTGCCTTCGTATAAAATTAAATGTTCCATCAGGGCAGAGACATGAGCTTTGTAGAGGTTTGCATGCCGAACAGAATGCCATAATTCAGGCTGCCAAATATGGTGTTTGCATCGATGGTTCCCAGATATATACCAATACTAAGCCTTGCTCCATCTGTACAAAGATGATAATAAATGCAGGGATTAAAGAGATAGTTTATTTAGAGTATTATAA
>JAINCL010000345.1:0-1812 GCA_036574145.1 Deferribacterales bacterium
ATCGAAGGTCAACGTGAAATAGTTGTCGATCAAGAAAAACAGGTTATAACAGTAAAAGGGATTATAAGACAAAAAGATATAGATGCAGACAACACTGTACTCTCCACAGCTATTGCGGATGCCCAGATTAGTTACAGTGGTAAAGGAGTTATCAGTGATGCCAACAGAAAAGGGTGGCTAAGTAATATAATAGATTGGATATGGCCATTTTAAGGGGGTTAGTTATGTTACGAATTCTATTAACTATTTCACTGTTATTATACAGCCTAAGCGGTTTTGCAGGAACCAAAATAAGGGATCTAGCAAAAGTTGAAGGGATTAGAGATAATCAATTGGTGGGTTATGGACTTGTAATAGGATTAAACGGCACAGGTGATAAATCTGGCACAGAGTTTACGATTCAATCCCTAACCAATATGCTGGATAGAATGGGTATCGCTGTGGATAAAAAGAAAGTTAAAGTAAAAAATGTTGCCGCTGTTATAGTTACCGCAAAATTCCCACCTTTTGCCAAAGCTGGTACTAAGGTTGATGTGGTTGTTTCATCCATAGGAGATGCCAAAAGCTTAGAAGGGGGTACACTAGTGTTAACACCTCTTGCTGCACCCAATGGTCAATTTTATGCATCTGCTCAAGGACCGATATCAGTAGGTGGGATGAATGTTCAGGCAGGTGGAGCTGGAGCAGTTAAGAATCATCCAACAGTTGGGAGAATACCAAACGGAGCAATTATTGAAAAAGAGATCAATTTTAATCTACCCGATGATAAGTTGACATTAAGTTTTAAAGATGTAAGTATCTCAAATATCGTTAAAGCCAAAAATATTATAAACAAGGTATTTAAAGGATCTGCTGAAATAACAAACCCAACAACCATAGAAGTAAAATTACCTGAAGAATATAAAGAGAATTTTTATGAATTTATGGATCTTGTGTTAAATTTAGAGATCGAACCTGAAACATTTGCAAAGGTAATTGTAGATGAAAGAACCGGTACCATAGTTATGGGTTCTAATGTAAGAATTACAACAGTGGCAATAGCCCATGGTAATTTGACGATAAAAATAACAAGTTCTGAGCAGGTTAGTCAGCCAAATCCACTTTCACAAGGGCAAACCGTTACCACAACTCAAAAAGATATCAAAGTTGAAGAAGATAAAGCCAAATTGATGGTTCTCCCAGAGGGTGTAAGGATAAGCGATCTTGTAAAAGGTTTGAATGCTATAGGTGTTACTCCAAGAGATATGATAGCTATTCTTCAAGCTATAAAATCAGCTGGTGCCCTTCAAGGTGAACTAGAGGTAATTTAAAGGAGGTTGGTATGGAAATTTCTTTGGTAAAAAACTCTGGTAAAAAATACTTAAACCTTGACAAAGAACAACAGTTAAAAAAGGCATGTGAAGAATTTGAAGCTCTTTTCTTTGAAATGGTATTCAAATCTGCTAGAAAAACTGTCCCAGAAGGTGGGTTAATAAAAAGATCTATGGGTGAAGAGATATTTACAGAGATGTTCGATTCCCAAATGGCAACGTCTCTTGCAGAAAAAAATAGCACAGGACTCAAAACTATACTTTATAATCAATTAAAAGGTGATAGTTTTGGCAATAAAGTGGGAAAAAATATCCCAAACATTTTGGCATAATATTTGTTTAAACAATAAATAGAAGCGGTCGGAAAAAGGTTGAAAAAT
Organism: Deferribacterales bacterium; assembly: GCA_036574145.1. Lineage (GTDB taxonomy): Bacteria > Chrysiogenota > Deferribacteres > Deferribacterales > Calditerrivibrionaceae > Calditerrivibrio. The sequence goes on from JAINCL010000345.1 coordinate 1,691, forward strand.
ATTCTAAAGTAGTTTAAAATTTGGTCGATAACCCAGGTAGGAAGTATTAGGAGACAGATATGAGAATTGATGAAAAAGTTTTAGCAAGTTATAACAAGATTGAAAGTTTTAGGAAAAATGAT
>JAINCL010000039.1:0-2890 GCA_036574145.1 Deferribacterales bacterium
CAAAAAAGCCTATGATGCTGTAGGATGTTTTTCGGCGGCAAGGGTTGATATTATATTTAATGGAAAAGAGGCTTATATACTTGAGGTTAATACATTACCCGGGATGACAGAAACAAGCTTACTACCAAATTCAGCAAGGAAAGCTGGAATGAGTTATGATGATTTAGTGGAACTAATTTATAAGAGGTGTAAGAATAGGTATGAGTGAATATCTAAAGATATTCTTTAGAATGGTTACAATGCTTTTAATGTTATCTGTAATATTTGGACTATTTTATAGCATTAATCTATTTTCGAAATCCAGCTATTTTAGTCTAAACAAACTGGAGATTATCGGTCAAAAAAATGCCAACATCAAAAAAATAGATGAACAGTTAAGACATATAATAAATGAAAATATTTTAAAAGATATCACAATATCAGATAAAATCCTCGACGATCCATGGATCAAGAAGTTATATATTAAAAAAAGTTATCCCAACAAACTAAAAGTTATTATATCTGAAAGACAGACCATAATGAAGATATCAACCCACAAAAGGTGCTTTTTCTATTCATTGGATGGTGAACTTCTACCTACCAAATGTAACGATGTCAAGGTATTCGATTATACTAAGTTAAATAGTGATAAGCTGTTAACTACGGCAAAAATTTTAAGTATTACAAAAAATTCAGAATATAATAAAGTTTCAATCTATAATTCCCACATTACTATGGAGTTGCCAAAATATACAATTCTTGTTCCCCATGATTACGATACTTTTAAGAAAAATATTACCTACATCAGTGGATTATCTACAATGTACAAAACTATAAACTATATAGATATTAGAATACCAGGAAAAATTTATATAAATGGAGTGCACAATGAAACCTGAAAATATTTATGTTGGTCTTGATATCGGTACAACAAAAACCTGTGCAACTGTAGTAAGAAAAACAGATAATGATGAAATAGAGTTAATAGGTGTAGGTCTTGCTCCAAGCACAGGTATAAGAAAAGGTGTTGTTATCAATATCGATGCAACGGTTAAATCGATCAAAGAAGCTGTATCCAATGCTGAAAGAATGGCAGGGGTAAGTATAAGAAATGTAACCGTTGGAATAGCAGGTGGACATATCAAAAGTCTTAATTCCAAAGGTATTATTGCAGTAAAAAATAGAGAGGTAACTCAAAAAGATGTGGACAGAGTTATCGAATCTGCATCAGCTGTAGATATCCCCATAGGTAGTGAAGTATTGCATGTTCTACCTCAGCAGTATACCTTAGATGGGCAGACGGATATAAGAAATCCGATAGGGATGACAGGTGTAAGGCTTGAGGTGGACGTTCATATTATAACAGGTGCAGTTTCAAGCGCTCAAAACATTATAAAAAGCTGTGAAAGAGCAGGATTAGTTGTGGATGATATCGTATTAGAACAACTTGCTTCAGCAGAAGCTGTCCTTAGTGATAGTGAAAAAGAACTTGGTGTATGTCTCATCGATGGAGGTGGTGGGACAACGGATCTTATTATCTTTAAAAAAGGTACAGTTTATCATACTGCTGTCCTACAGCTTGGTGGACAAAGTTGCACATCAGATTTAGCTATAGGGATAAATGCACCAGAATCGGATGCTGAAAAGATCAAAAAAGATTATGGTTGTGTTTGGCCACCCTTTGTATCTGAAGATGAAGTTATAGAGGTTCCTTCTGTAGGGGGAAGGCCTCCCAGAAAAGTGTCTAAATCTGTTGTAACTCAGATTTTACATGCAAGATGCGAAGAGATTTTACAGATGTTTTTAGGTGAGTTGTATAAAAAGAAATTTTACGACATGGTACGAGCAGGAATCGTATTTACTGGAGGGATGTCCAATATATATGGTCTGGAAGAGCTGGCACATTCGATATTTAATCTACCGGTAAGAATAGCAAAACCAGATAAGATAAAAACAGGATTAGTTGATACCATTAACGACCCTATGTACTCCACATCTGTTGGCTTGGCATTGATAGCCGCAAAAAAAGGTCATCCAAAGGTTCCCGGTTTCAAAGGTACAGATGAAAAACAGATCGGAAAGATTTTTGACACAATGAAAAGTTGGATAAAAGAGTTTTTTTAAAAAATATAACGGGGGTGTAACATGTTTGAATTTGAAGATGTAACAAGTGGTGCAGTAATTAAGGTAATAGGTGTTGGTGGAGCCGGTGGCAATGCCATCAACAATATGATCAACGCTGGAATAACAAATGTGGAATTCATTGCAGCAAATACAGATGCTCAAGCTCTTGCTGCAAATCTTGCTCCCACTAAGATTCAATTAGGTAGTAAACTCACAAGAGGTCTCGGAGCAGGTGGTAATCCTGAAATCGGAAGGAAAGCGGCCATTGAAGAGCAGGAGGTCATCGAAGATGCTTTAAGAGGTGCTGATTTAGTATTCATCACAGCTGGCCTAGGTGGCGGAACTGGTACAGGGGCAGCACCTGTAATTGCCAGCATCGCAAAAGACCTTGGAGCATTAACAGTAGCTGTAGTATCAAAACCTTTCTATTGGGAAGGTAAAAGAAGAACTGAATTTGCTGAACAGGGGCTCAAATTCCTGAAAGAACACGTGGATACATATATTGTAGTCCCCAACGATAAGCTACTTGATGTCATTGACAAAAACACACCATTTAAAGAAGCCTTTAGAATAGCAGACGATGTGTTAAGACAAGGTGTTCAGGGGATTTCAGATACCATTAATAGTAGTGGTTATATCAATGTCGATTTTGCCGATATCAAAACTATCATGTCATCAAAAGGTATGGCATTGATGGGTATCGGTATAGCTTCAGGTGAAAATAGAGATAGTGATGCAGCCAGAAAAGCTCTATCAAGCCCATTGCTTGTGGATTCTAATATTAAAG
>JAINCL010000346.1:0-5068 GCA_036574145.1 Deferribacterales bacterium
AGAATAATATCAACGTGTAAATCCACTTAGGGATGAAAAATACAAGTAGAAATAAACCACCTGCAATTACTACATAAGGAAAACCTTCTTTTGCTATCAAAATACACTCCTAATTATATTATGATATTATATATTGAATAATTATTAAAATCAATATTTTTTTCCAGTCATTGAAAAGGTGCATAAGCACCTTAATTAATCTCATTTTTTCCTGTCTTTGCGAGCGAAGCAAAGCAATCTCATTCAACATTCAACATTGAAAATCGACAAGGGGGTGTTTACCCCCCCTTTCAATAAGGAAATTATGCTTTCTGAACTTTTCCAGCTTTAATACACTTGGTACAGACCTTTACCCTAACAATAGTTCCATCTGGATTTTTTACTCTAACTTTGTGAAGATTAGGATAAAAAATCCTATTTGTTACATTATGAGCATGGCTTATATTATGCCCAAACATAGGTCCTTTCCCACATATATCACATCTTCTTGCCATCTATAACCTCCTGGTCATTATTCTCTATCATATAAAGGGTTAGTATATTAGCACAATAAAAAAAATAATCAAGCATTTTCTCAATGAATCCCCCTTTTTTATAAAAATACATTATAATGTATTATCTAAACTCTCTTTTTTACCATCTATATTCTTTTTAATCAAGCTATACTATTCTTCAACATAATAAGGTATATATATCTTTACAGTTGTTCCTTTACCATATTCAAACTCTATAAAAATAAAACAATTAATCTCTCACATTTCACATTCACATGCACTTTCACTTCCAACTATACCTCTACCTTTACCTTTACCCTCCCAACTTTTTTTATTGACTAAATTTACAAAAATATTAAAATTAATATTAATGTACGGAGGTTGAGATGATTTCTAAAACAATGCTTATTGCAGAAGTAATAAAAAAGTTTCCAGCAACAAAAAAAGTATTTGATGACTTTAACATGGGTTGCCTTAGCTGTATGGGTATCCAGAATGAGACCATAGAGAAAGGATGCCTCATGCATGGGATCGATCCAGAAGAATTAATTAAAGAAATTGAGAAAGAAATAAAAGCACACCAGTAATAATGATCACTAACATTAACAAAGATATCTTCACCATTGATACAGGTCCAAATCTTTTTTTGGGTATAGATCTTGTAGATAATATTATATTATTTGATACAGGGTTAGATGAATCCACTGCCAGAAAGATAGATAAAGCCGTTGGTAAACCTGTATCATTGATCTGCAATACCCATTCCCATGCCGACCATATCGGTGGTAACTTTTATTTCCAGAAAAAATACAATTCCTCTGTATTCATAGATCCCAAAGAGCTATCATTTATCTATCTTACAGCTTTAGAACCTTCATTACTTTTTGGAGGGTATAATAACCAGTTTACAAAATCTCGGTTTTTATGTGCCAAACCATCCTTTGGGCAGATTTTAGATATTTCGAGATTAAACAATTACGGTATTTACACAATCGAAATACCAGGACACTCCCCCGGTCTTACAGCTTTTATGAAGGATAAAATTTTATATATTGGAGATGGTCTTTTTTCTGAAGAAATTATAAACAAATATAAAATTTTATACCTTTATAATCCCAAAGATTATGCCAATTCCCTAAAAAAAATAGAAGAAACAGATTTCGATTTGGGAGTGATATCCCATAAAGGATTACTAACTAAAGATAATCTGTATCAATTGATAAACATAAACAAGCATCACCTACAAATGATAAAATCGATTATCTATGATTTAATAGAATATAACACTACAGAAGAGATTATGGATCTCTTTATAATTAGACTTGATATTAATCTTTCTCCCGACCTGTATCTATTAATACTTTCTACCCTAAAAGGTTATCTATCATGGTTGTTGGAAGAAGAAGTAATCGAACAGATTTTTGATAAGAGGTTTATGTGGAAAAGGAAATAGTCAAGTTAACACTTAATTTTGAAGAGGATCTATACCTCTTTTCCGATGCTATAAAATCCCAGATTAAGCCACTTGCAGAATATCAGCTTGACCCTATATTTGAAAACAATTTCAATGTTGAGATAGGTATCGGCAACGGTGAATTTATTACACATTATGCCAGTGAAAGGAAAAATGAGAATTTCTTAGGTTTTGAGATTTATAGAAAGATATTTAGAAAAGCGAGAGCAAGGGTTCAAAAAAATAATCTTAAAAATGTGAGGCTGATCCAGTACGATGCATCCTTTTTCGTTCCACTTCTACAAGATAATTCAGTTTTAAATTTTTATATAAATTTCCCCGATCCCTGGCCAAAAAAGAAGCACAACAAGAGAAGGCTTCTAAAGGATCAGTTTCTCAAAATAATTGCTAAAAAGTTAGTAAAAGGTGGCAAGCTATTCATAGCCACTGACCATGTAGATTATGCTCAGGATATCTTAAGGAATCTAAAAGTTGTCTTCGAGCTTAAACCTCAATTTGAAAACTATTTTATAAACGAACTAATAGATTACTATCCCACTAAATATTACCGTAAATTTGCAATAAAGAGTCAAGTTCATTTTTTCGTTATGGAGCGAATATGAAAAAAATTATCTTAACTCTTTGCATAGTATTAATTTCTGTTTTCACATATGCAAAAGATATCTATCTTGTGGAAGTAAACGGAATTATCTCAAATTATACATATAAGTTCCTCAAAACCAATCTTCAAAAAGCCGAAGAATCTGGCGATATCTTTGTTGTCAAACTTGATACACCTGGTGGGATTCTTGAATCCACAAGAAAAATAGTTCAATTATTTTTCGAAGCTAAGGTCCCTGTGGTTGTGTATGTGGCACCTCAGGGAGCAAGGGCAACCTCTGCCGGGGCATTTATTGCGCTGTCATCGGATATCCTTATTATGGCTGAAGGGACACATATAGGTGCCGCTCACCCTGTAAATGTCACAGGGGACGATATCAAAGGCGATATGCGAAAAAAGGTGGAAAATGATACTACTGCCTTTATGCGATCCATTGCTCAGAAAAGGGGGAAAGATGAGAATTTAGCAGTTCAAATGGTGCTGGATTCCATAAGTCTCACAGCTAAAGAGGCTTTTGAGAAAAAACTTGTTGATTATGTTGTTAAAACCGATCAAGAATTCATCGAAAAGGTAAAGGAGCATTATAAATTATCCAATAAACCCAAAATCGATCTAAAAGAACCTACATTGATAGAGAAGATAGCCTTTTTCCTTAGCGATCCCAATGTAATAGTTATGCTGATACTTATCGCCATGGCTGCAATCTTTTTGGAAGTTAAGATGCCGGGGAGTTTTATCTTTGCATCTATAGGTATTGCAGCTATAATCCTTTTCCTGCTTGCAATAAATATTATACCGATAAATTATCTTGCATTACTCCTGATCATTGCAGGTATTGCTCTATTAATTGCAGAGATCTTTATTGTTAGCTATGGTCTATTATCCATTGCGGGGATAGTGTCTCTTGCTGCTGGGATGTACCTACTATTTAATAAAGGGGGCAATATGGGGATAAACGTTTCCTTTTGGTTCATCGGAACTATTGTTGTACTGTTTTTAGGTTTAATTTTTATCTTGGGAAAAATCATTTTAAAAGATTTAAAAAAGAGATCGGTAACAGGTTCAGAAGGAATGGTAGGTGAAAACGGCATAGTCCTTGAATGGGATAATGAGAAAAAGGTTGGTAAATGTAGAGTTCATGGTGAGATCTGGAATATCACTTCCAACTATGATTTAAAAGAGGGGGATAGGATAAAGGTTATAGCCATGAAAGATTTTTTATTAACGGTGGAAAAGATTGAAAATTAATCACTTTTTTTTACTTGATAAATTTAATAAATTTTCCATAAGGGGATTACTCGTTGCGTTTGAGAAATGGTTTCCAGATCTCAATTATAAAGTAATCAAACTTGAGGATTTAGATGAATCTATAGCCGATGGTTTTTACTATTTCTCTTTCAATAGCATTAATGCAGACTTTTATATAGACCTTGCTCTGAAATTAAGATCTAAAAATAGAAATGTCAAAATAGCTGCCGGAGGTCCTCACCCATCAGCAAAACCTGATGGTTTAAAACAATATTTCGATAAGATCTGTATTGGTGAGGGTGAATATGCACTTAAAGATATAGTAAACGATTTCATCAATGGGGATGATGAGAATATTTTTTATAAAAGTAAGCTTAGAGCCTCTCTAAACGATTTCCCCGCATACCCCAAAAAAAGAAATCTTTTTGGTGCCATAGAGATAATGAGAGGATGCACATTTGCATGCAACTACTGTCAAACGCCACAACTCTATAAAGGTAAGCTGAGATTCAAAGATGTGGATAAGATACTTGAAGATGTTGAATATGGATTAAAACATAACAAGACAGATCTAAGATTTATTTCACCCGACTCTGCATCTTACTTTTATAAAAATGGGATAAATATTCAGAAGATTGAAGAGCTTTTGTCTTCTGTTAGTAAAATTCTAAAAGATAAAGGTAGAATATTTTACGGCTCTTTCCCATCGGAAATAAATCCATATTTTGTAAATGAAGATTTTGTAAAGCTTATAAGACAGTACTGTCATAATAGAAGGGTGGTTATAGGACTTCAATCAGCATCAAAACGGTTGCTAAGGTTAATGAATAGACCTGATGATATTGAGATTGTCGAAAATAGTATACAGTTATTTCTAAAGTATAAATTCATTGTGGATGTAGATTTTATTTTCGGCTTACCCTATGAGGATGAGGAAAGCATAAAAGAAACCATTGCATGGATAGAAAAGTGGCATAATAGGGTCAGAATCCACTCCCATTACTTTATGCCACTACCCGGTAGTAAATGGGGTAATCAGACCCCAACCCCAATACCAGAATTTTTCGAAAAATATATTAAATCCCTCGAAGGTAAAAGCAGACTATTCGGTCAGTGGAATACCCAGCTAAACTTCGCTAAATATAAACTTTGTAACTCCTAATCTCTACTTTATCTCGATGTAAATTATCTCACTCTTAGCAGTTTTGAATAACGATTTTAAAAGACCACCACCTTGTGTTGGATTGGTAT